>JAGPFK010000315.1 GCA_018056585.1 Clostridia bacterium
GACCACATGCTGGTCCTTTTCGCAAAACACAGCCAGGTTGACCTGGTTGTCAAAGCGCAGGGGGACCTTGAAACGGGCGACCATCATACCGTTGAAGATGTCGGCATTGTCTTGGGTCAGGCAATCAGGAAAGCTTTAGGAGAAAAACGTGGAATCTTCCGTTACGGTGAAGCAAAAATTCCTATGGATGAGGCATTGGCTGAATCGGTGCTTGACTTGTCAGGACGTCCGTTTTTCGTTTATTGGGCTGATTTTACGAATGATTTTGTCGGATCATTTTCAACTCAGATGACCGGCGAGTTTTTCAGATCGCTTTCTTTGCAGGCGGGCATGACGCTCCATTTATCTTGTTTATACGGACAAAATGATCATCATAAAATTGAAGCGCTGTTTAAAGCTTTTGCCCTGAGTTTTCGCCGGGCCGCGGCGATCGATGCGCAGGCCGGCGATGAAATCCCATCGTCAAAAGGAATGCTTTGAAATTGGAAAAGGAGCACGATTTATGTATGAACCTCTAGGAACAGCCGATTTTATCCCACTCCCTCTTTATATCCGGGGAAAGGTTCGTGACGTTTTTAATCTTGGCGATCAGCTGCTGATTGTGGCGACCGATCGGATCTCTGCTTTTGATGTGGTGTTTGAAGAGTTGATTCCTCAAAAAGGCATCATACTCAACAGCATTTCTGCTTTTTGGTTTGAGCAGACAAAGCCGATCATCAAAAATCATGTCATCTCAACCAATCCGGCTCATTATCCATCCATCCTGTCTCCCTATGCCAATCCATTGGCTGGTCGCTCAATGCTGGTTAAAAAGATTGAAATGTTGCCGGTCGAATGTATTGTCCGCGGTTATCTGGAAGGTTCAGCGCTTAAAGAATATCGGGAAAAACAGACGGTCGGCTCCATCCCAATGCCACCCGGACTGCGTCAGGCAGACCGCCTGCCGGAACCGGTCTTTACACCCTCAACAAAAGAAGAAACCGGTCATGATGTCAATATTTCATTTGAACAATTCAAAGAGATCGTGGGTCCTGACCTGGCTCGAAAAGTGCGCGAAAAGAGTTTGGAACTGTACCGATATGCCGCTTCTTATACCGAAAAAAGAGGAATGATCGTAGCCGACACCAAATTTGAGTTTGGCCTTGATCATGGGTGCCTGATGATCGCGGATGAACTGCTTACACCGGATTCTTCACGGTTCTGGGATCTGACGGAATATGAGCCGGGCCGGCCGCAAAAGAGCTTTGATAAACAATATTTACGGGACTGGCTGGAGACGCAGAACTGGGATAAAAATCCGCCTCCTCCTCATTTGCCTCAGCATGTGATTGAGGCGACAGCTGCAAGATACCGTGAGGCTTATGAGCGGCTGACCGGAGAAAAATTGATTTTCGAAGGTGATGATGAAAGGAAGCACAGTCATGATTATCTACCCAGCCATTGATCTTCTGGATGGACAATGCGTCCGGCTCAGGCAAGGTCGCTATGATCAGGTGACCCTTTATGGGAACAGGCCGCTTGATATCGCGCAACGCTTTCGCAAAGCCGGTGCAACATGGCTTCATGTTGTTGATTTAAATGCCGCCAAAAGTGGTGAGCCGACGCACGCGGATCTGATTGCTCAAATCAAACGGGAGACGGGTCTTTGTGTTCAGACCGGAGGCGGCATCCGGACGATGAAGACATTGGCTTTTTTGCTGGATGAAAAAGGTCTGGATCGGGCTGTTCTGGGAACAGCCGCGGTCAGAGATCGTGCTCTTGTCAAATCGGCCATTGCCCGTTATGGAAACCGGATAGCCATTGGTATTGACGCAAAAGACGGACGCGTTTATATTGAAGGCTGGACCAAAGACAGCGGATTGGATGCTGTCGATTTTGCCCGGCTGGTGGTTGATGAAGGCGCTCAGGTGCTGATCTATACCAACATCCGCCGGGACGGCATGCTGAATGGACCGGCAATCGATGATATTTCTGCGCTTTTAGCTCTGGGTGCAGAGGTGATTGCGTCCGGCGGGATCGGCAGTTATGAGGACATAGAAGCTGTCCGAAAGACTGGTGCTGCTGGCGTGATTGTTGGAAGAGCATTTTATGAAGGGAAGGTTTTACCGGAACAATGTTGGTCAAAAGAATCATCCCCTGCCTCGATGTAAAAGGAGGCCGGGTTGTCAAAGGAATCAACTTCACAAATATTCGCGATGCGGGCGATCCTGTTTTGGCGGCTAAAGCATACTGCGATGCCGGTGCTGATGAATTGGCGTTTTTAGATATTTCAGCAACCCTCGAGGAAAGAGAGACACTCATTGATATGGTCAGCAAGGTTGCTGAGCAGGTGTCCGTTCCCTTCACGGTTGGCGGCGGCATTCGTTCCATTGAAGATATTCGCAGGATTCTGAATGCGGGGGCAGATAAGGTTTCTCTGAATTCGGCCGCGGTGCTTCACCCGGAGCTGGTGCAGGAAGCGGCAACGTGTTTTGGAAGTCCGTGTGTGATTGTCGCTATTGATGTGCAAAAAGATGTTGCGGGCAACTATGAGGTGATAACTAGGGGGGGGACGTACCATACCGGGCTGGAAGCGGTTGACTGGGCTAAAAAGGCGGAGGCGCTGGGTGCTGGCGAAATTCTTTTGACCAGCATGGATAAGGATGGCACCCGATCAGGATATGATCTCGAAATCACGAAACAGGTGGCCGAAGCCGTTTCTGTTCCGGTCATTGCGTCAGGCGGCGCGGGATGTCTG
>JAGPFK010000316.1 GCA_018056585.1 Clostridia bacterium
ATGATTTCGCTTTTGTTTGACGATAGCAGTTGCTTCTTTTCGGACGAAGTCCAGAAAATCAGGATCTTCAGGCGTTTTATTATCGATGCCAGAGCTTGAAAAGGGGAATTCCTGCCAGATCATGATACCAGCTTCCGCACAGGCTTCGTAAAAAATATCTTTTTCAATGAGCCCGCCGCCCCATACCCGAAACAGATTTATACCGGCTTGTTTGGCAAGAGCTATGAGGTGGTTCAGCCTTTCCGGCTGACTTTCACCATACATGGCGTCGATAGGCACCCAATTGTAACCTTTTATATAAGTTTTTTGACCATTAACCGTTAAAACAAAGCTCGGTTCGATTCCGGTTTTATTCAGATCAGATATCATGGAAGGCCTTACCGGATCATTTTTCTGCCATTCAATGCGTCGGATCCCATGCCGGATAGATCGGCGATCCGACAATACGCCGTTTTGAGCCATGAGATCCACACACACCCGATAGCGATGTTGAGATCCGGATCCGGCAGGAAACCAGAGCTTGGGATCATTTAACACGAGCCGGCAGACAGCCCGGTTATCTGTTACATCGGAAAAGGTCTTTGTTTTGTCAATGGAAACAAATAATTTCGCACCGTCTGCGTTTCTGCAAGTGGCATCAACGGTTAACACCGCTTCCCTCAAATCGTCCGACAGCTGAGAGGATATCTGAATGTCGCAAAGTCGGGCGGGCCCGCTCAAATCAAGAAAGACATGATCCCAGATACCGACATGAATCATGCGCGGGCAAAAGTCCCAGCCATAGGTCATGCGGCTTTTCATCGTTCGCGTCAGGCTGGTTCTTCCGAGCTGAGGCTGTTCAGGAGGTGCTTCGGACAAAACAATAGCAAGCAGGTTCTTTCCACTGACCAAATATTGTCCAACAGGCAGCCGGCAATGGCTGAACTGCCCAATGTGATGTCCCACAGGCTGACCATTCAGAAAAATGTCTGCTTCATAGTCAAGGCCCATCAACACCAGTTCAGCCTGTAAAACGACCTGCTTTTTTGTTAAGGTAAACCATTTCCGAAAAACCCATTGCCTGGCCGGAACCCACTCTGCCTCAAGTGATTGGCGATTCCAAAAAGGATCGCGGACTTCGCCTGCCCGAATCATATCTGCCAGGACGCTGCCCGGAACCCGAGCAGGCATAAAGTAACGAATCTCTCTTGTCTCTGGCTGAACGGCATTTTGCCAGATCCAGGACAGGCCGAGATAAGGCTTAACGGACCAATCGTTGCCATCAAGGGAAATGAAAAGGAGAGGCTCATTTATCATCTTCAGGAAAACCTCGATTCAGTTTTTGAAGCCAGGGCGCGTCGCTGACACGGATTTTTGCATAGTCGCAAGCATGGCCCGCACTGCAGATATAATCTCGCATCTTTTTAGCGACCACTTCCATGACGGCATTGATTGCTTCTTTTAATTTCTCAGGGTCTAGCTGGATGACTTCCGCTTGACTCAGCCGGCCGGTTTGTGTGACACGTTGAAACGCTATTTCCAGGTCTGTTGCAATATTTACTTTGCTTATGCCCCCCATAGGGAGAAGAATTGCTTTTTTGATGGTTTCCGCAGGTAATCCAGAACCACCATGCAAAACAAGAGGGACATTTGTTTTTTGCCTGATCCGGATCAATCGTTCAAGATCAATTCGAGGCTGCTTGACACGGTAAATACCATGAGCCGTGCCGATCGAGACAGCCAATGCGTCGACGCCAGTCTGGTCAACAAAAAAGGCTGCTTCCTCAGGATCCGTATAGAAGAGACTGTCCTCATTTGTTTCTATGTTATCGGAGGAAGGGATGCGGCCCAGTTCTGCTTCAACGGAAACATGACTTTTATGAGCAATGCGGACCACTTGACTCGTCATCTTTATATTTTCATCCAGGGGAAGATTTGACGCGTCAATCATCACGGATGTAAAGCCGGCGTCGATAGCAGCTAGAATAACCTTCATGTCGCGTGTATGATCCAGATGCAAAACGGCAGGAACAGAATAATCATGAGCCAGGTGATAAAACGCTTTCGCAAATGTCTCTGCCGTTAAGCTAAACCAGTGTAGCTCATTTTCGGAAATCTGTACGATAACCGGGGACTTCATTTGTTCCGCTGCTTCCAACACAGATCGGATTAAAATGGTGTTACGCGGAGAAAATGCGCCAACCGCATAACCTTGAGCTTGTGCGACCGGCAGCATCTCGACAAGTGTCATTAAGTTTATCATTTTATTATTTCCCGTTTCAGCGGTAGCAAAGCAAAATACACATTGCGATAAGTTCGATATCGCTTTTCATAGTGGCCTTGAAGTGATTTTTTAGGGAGAACTTGTCGCCAGGTTTGCTGAATGGGTTCATCACGGCCTTCAAGCGATGGATCGGCCTTTCTGCAGGCTTTTGCAGCCTGCAGGGCAGCGCCGATACCGGCCGCTTCATCCAAACTGGTCAACGTTATGGGTTTTCCAATCACGTCTGCCTTGGTTTTAAGCAAGGATTCATTCTTTGTTCCGCCGCCGACCGCAACAATCTTGTCAGATGCAAAGCCCAGTTGAGCCAAGCTATCCAGAATCCATCTTGATTCAAAACCTATCCCTTCATAAATACCCTTGATCATCTGATAAACCGATGTATCTGAAGAAATGCCCAGAAACATGGCTCGTTGATCAAAATCAGTGTGTGGCGTGCCGCTTCCGTTAAGATAAGGAAAATACAAG
>JAGPFK010000317.1 GCA_018056585.1 Clostridia bacterium
GATTAATGGACATTAATAAAATGTCGCTGTGCGTGCGAACGGGGAACAGGCCATCTTCGCTGCCTTGCGGTTTATACTGCTCTGCTCCGAACATCTTCGGAATAGAGGGGCCTGTCAGGTCTGCATCTAGAATTCCGACACGATACAGGCCGGTCCGCATCAGGTAGGTTGCCAGTAAAGCGGTGACTAAGGATTTGCCAACGCCGCCCTTGCCGCTGGCAACAGCGATCGTCCGCTTAATATCATTTTGTGGATGTGTCTCCGCTTGAAAATCTTGGTTGGTCATCATTTTCCCTTCCTTCTCAGATTCTTGATCTCTGACATGTTTTGGCATCAAATACTTTTGAATTCATTTTCGTCTTTCAATTATTGGCATATGCTCAAAGATAGTCTAATCAAGAAGCTCAATCACGTCAACAAGATTTTTGCCTTCATTCATTTTTTCTGACGTTCAAAATAGTCAGATGGCATTATTGACATACGCCCATAATTAGATTATACTTATTATGAACATATGCTTATTATACGAAAGGAGTGATCTGATATGCCAAGAGGAGATGGAACTGGACCCGTTGGAGCCGGCCCGATGACTGGACGTGGGATGGGTTGTTGTGCAGGGTTTCGAGCCCCAGGATATGTGAATCCAGGAAGGGGATTTTATCGCTGGGGGTGCAAAAGAGGTTTCCGCCATATGGACTACGCAACCGGTATGCCATTTTGGCAGCGTTTTGCTCCGCCGGCTGATCTTGCTTATCATGAACCGGCAAGCGAAAAAACCTGGCTCGAAAACCGTGCTGATGCTCTGGAAAACGAACTCAGGCAAATTCGAGAGCGCTTGAACGAAATTCAGGAAAAAGAATAAAGCCCAACCCCACATCAAGCCTGGACTGCTTTTCATAAGCTGTTCCGGGTTTTTTGTTTAGCCCATCGAGCTCATCACGCTGTTTTTTGAGCATTAAAAGATCGGGGTCCGTGGGCAAAACTTAGCTTTCCCCCATTAAGCCATTATTCATGAAAGCATCCCTTTTGCGCAGTGTAACAAGAGTCATCTCAAGAGACTACGCTTGAGCGGATGCTTCCTTTTTTTATCTCGATAGGAAATAATTGAAACAGCGCAATGAGCCATTTAATCAGTTTTGACAACTCATATGATATGTTTATAATCTCATCATAGGTATGATTGAATAAGGCGGGTTCATTTTATCGATGATTATGGTTCAGGATCAATCTTTCTATAAGCGTTTGCTTTTGCTGGCTGCGCCTTTGGCCTTGCAGAATGTTGTTTCCTATTCTGTCAGTCTGGCTGACAACATCATGGTGGGTCAATTGGGCGAACTAGCCTTGTCCGGTGCTTATGTGGCCAATCAAATGCAAAATATCCTTCACATGCTGGTGACCGGTCTCAGCGCGGCTTTACTGGTCCTGGGTTCGCAATATTGGGGAAAGCACGAAACAGAAAAAGTTCGATCTGTCGTTGCCATTGCGCTCTTTTTTGCTTTTGGCGCTGGGCTTTTGCTCACGATTCTGACTTTGGCCCGGCCCATTGCTATCCTCAGTCTTTTTACCGACGACGATGACGTCATGATGGAATCAATGCAATATTTTACAGTTATCCGGCTGACCTATATTTTCTTTTGTGTCACACAGGTTCTTGTGGCAGCGATGCGATGCGTGGAAACGGTCCGCATCGGCTTATACTTATCCATCCTAACTTTCGTCACCAATGTCTTTTTGAATTGGGTCCTGATCTTCGGTCATCTGGGCGCGCCGGCTCTCGGCTTGCGTGGGGCCGCGATTGCAACGCTGGCTGCTCGTGTCATAGAAGCAACGATTATGATGATCTACGTTTTTTTTCTGGATCAAAAACTTGTGATGCGCCCAAAAGATTTCAGGCACATAGAGAAGGAATTGCTCACACGCTTTTTTCGCTATGGATTGCCGATCATCCTGGGTGATATTTTCTGGGGTATCAATCTGGCTGTTCAGGGGGCCATCATGGGCCGTTTGGGTCAAGTTGCCCTGGCATCCGTCAGTATTGCCAACGTCATCTTTTCCATTCTGAGCGTCGCTGTGTATGGCACAGCCGGCGCGACGGCTATCATTATCGGCCAGGAAGTGGGGTCCGGTGATTATTCACGCTTACGCTTGTATACACGGACTTTCCAGATCCTGTTTGTGATCATCGGGCTGATTTCCGGACTGGCTGTATATTGTTCACGCTATCTTGTTCCCTTTATTTATGATCTTGAGCCAGAAACCATGCAGATGGTCAAGGCTTTTCTTTCCGTCCTGTCTGTTATGGTGGTTGGCACAGCATACCAGATGTCCTGTCTTACGGGGATTGTAAGGGCAGGAGGCTCCACCCATTTCGTTTTGATGAACGACCTCATCCATATTTGGGGCTTTGTAATTCCGGCTGCTTTCCTGGCGGCTTTCGTTTTTCATGCGTCGCCAGTCGTCGTTTTTGCCCTCCTCAAGTCAGATCAGCTCCTCAAATGCATCGTGGCTTTTATAACGGTCAATCGCTATCATTGGGTAAAAAATCTGACAGTCGAACAGCCGGAGCTTGCGGCTAAAGTCTGAACCAAAAGTTAAGCAGGTACTGATGGTACCAATGCTGAAAGGCAGTGATTTTATGACAAAAATACCGCCCAAACCCGTTCGGATCGTTGTGGCCGGCTGCGGCAGTATGTCCCATGCCTGGATTTCTTA
>JAGPFK010000013.1 GCA_018056585.1 Clostridia bacterium
CGGCTGTCCCTGCGTAATAGCTCGGAGCCCAGGGGGTTCCCCTCCCTGTTTTTTGCGCAAGCTCGGGAAACATCATGAATGTTCGCCTGGCGGACCAGCCTTTTAACACCTTCATTATCTCGGCAGATGAGTATTTGGGCGGTACGGAAACAAACAAATGAACATGATCCGGCATGACTTCCAGCGCAATGATTTTCCATTTGGCTATGTCTCCCGTCAGAATCTTGCGTCTGTATTTTGGTATCCACACCATGTGATAGTTCATCGAATACGTTGCATATCGCGATGCTTTATATTCGCTCATGTTTATATGATAGCGCAAATCAACAACCATGCACATATATTCTCTTTGCGTGCATTTTCCTCCCACGGAATGACATCCCGAAGGTTTCCCGCGCTTTACCTATAAATGAAAAAAAACCAGGCTAGAAGAAAATCTTTGGCATCTCATCCTCCATTCCAGTATAATGACTCATATCAGGAGGAAAGACACATGTTAGAAGTCAATCAGGTCAGCAAAGCCTATGGAAAGCTCGTGGCCAACAAGGATGTGAGTTTGTCTGTCAAGCCCGGACAAATCGCTCTCCTGCTCGGCCCAAACGGCGCCGGTAAATCGACGCTGCTCAAATGCATCGCCGGTCTTTTACGCTTTGAAGGAGACATTTTCATCTGTGGTCAAAAGAATAAATCTGTGGAAGCGAAGCGACAGCTGGGCTACATACCGGAGACGCCAGCCCTTTATGATTTGCTGACCATATCAGAACACCTTGAATTCATCCGCCGGGCTTACCGTGTCGAAACAAATGGTTATGATCAGGTCCTGATGGAACGATTTGAGCTGTGGGATAAACGGCTGAAGTTGGGCAAAGAGCTGTCTAAAGGCATGCAGCAAAAGCTTTCGATTTGCTGTGCGCTGCTGCCCCGACCCAAAGTTGTCATTTTCGACGAACCCATGGTTGGTCTTGATCCACATGCCATTAAAGAGCTGAAAAACATTTTTCTCGAGCTGGCTGCAGACGGGGCCGCCCTTCTGATCAGCACACATATGCTGGACAGCGTTGAAGATTACTGGGATGTTGCATACATCATGACCAAAGGCTCTTTCGTTGCAACGAGAACCAGTCAGGAAGAAAAAAGTCATGCCCAGTCTCTTGAAGACTTATATTTTCAGATTACGGAGCATCTATCATGAAGTCTCTGCTGTATCTTCTTCTGATGCGGTTGAAAAACCAACTCCTGTCGCTTATCAAAAGCCCTGGGAAGCTTCTCTATACGCTTTTTATCCTGGCAATGCTCATCTTCGCTTCTCTGGCAGGCGGGAAGCAAGCCACCAACCCCTCCGAACTGCGAGATATCAGAGAATTGTTAGCAGGTTTGTTTGCGCTTTATTTGTTGATGTTCGTTCTGACGGCTAAGCGCGGTTTTGATGCTGGGGCCACATTGTTCAGCCAGGCTGATGTCAATCTGATTTTCACAGCCCCGATCAAACCGCAGACCGTTCTTTTCTTTGGCCTTATTCAGCAAATGGGCACTTCTCTCATGCTTGGCTTTTTTATTTTGTTCCAATACACCTGGCTTCATCAGATGTACGGTCTGTCCATGCCAATCCTTTGTTTGATTATTTTAGGGTACGCTGTGACAGTCTTTTTGGCACAGCTGACAGCCATGGTCCTTTACTGTCTCATCAGCTCGGATGAGAAGCGATCTGTGCCGCTGAAAATACTCTTCTATGGATTGCTTATTTTATACGGCTTCTGGGTTCTATCCGGACTGCTGCCTGATCCTTCGCTTTTACCAGGCAGTCTGGTCGCTTTGGGCAACCACTGGGTGACGCATTTGTTCCCGGTCGCTGGATGGGTCAGCGCTATTCTTGCAGGGGCGATAACCGATTCCTCTTTTATGATTTTAGAAGGCAGCCTGTTATGCCTGATTTATTTTGGTCTGCTTGTCTGCCTCGTGATCTTCACGCATGCTGACTACTATGAAGACGTTCTGCAAACAGCAGAGTCGAACTATTCTGCCATTACAGCAAAAAAAGAGGGCCGCTCCACAGAAGCTGCCCCCAAACGAGTCCGATTAGGCAGGGTCGGGCTTGAAGGCGGCGCTGGCGCCTCCGCCTTCTATTACAAGCATAAAATTGAAAACCGGCGCAGTCGTATTTTTATTCTGAACGGACAATCGCTTTTTTTCATCGTTCTTGTCATCATTTCTTCATTTTTCATGAAAGATGCCGGCATTTGGGGTATTTTTGGTTTCAGTACGTATATACAGATCATAAATATCTCGACAAACCGCCTGTCTAGAGAACTGACCAAGCCCTACATTTATTTGGTTCCTGAGCCTTCCATGAAGAAATTGCTGTATTGCCTGAAGGAAAGTGTTTCCGGAACGGTCCTGGAAGCCATTCTGCTCTATATTCCCATCAGCCTGATTTTTCATCTCAGCTTTCCCGAGCTGCTCTGCTTCATTTTTGCACGGATCACATTTGCTTTTCTGTTTATGGCCGGCAACATCATGGTCCAACGCGTGTTTGGAGCAAGTTCGATCAAAGCTTTGATTTTCTTCTTTTATTTTTTCTCTTTGATGGTCATGGCGCTGCCTGGCATTTTACTGGCCATTTTCGTAACCCTTCAAGGCATCCAGCTGATTTCGCTGACTGTGACGGCACTTTTGGCCATGTCCTTTGCGAACATTCCGGTGGCTTTGCTTGTCTTTTACTTGTGCCGCAACATGCTTCAATACGCTGAGCTGAGCAATCGCTGATCAGAAAGTAATCTGATCCGGATCAGAAGCTGTTCCACAGCAGCCCTTAAGGTTTGAGATCGCACACACATCTTCAGGGGACAGCTCAAAATCAAACAGATCGGCATTTTCACGGATTCGTTCCGGCGTTGTTGATTTGGGCAAAGGAAGGAAACCCATCTGCAGGCTCCAGCGCAGGCAGATCTGGGCGATTGTTTTGTTGTACTTCTCAGCCATGGCTTTTAATTCCGGAACAGAAAAAACCTTTCCGGTCCCTAAGGGGCTGTAAGCTTCCAAAAGGATATTCTTTTCCCGGCAATAAGAAACGGTTTCATCCTGTGTGTCACCCGGGCACAGCCGGATCTGATTCACCATGGGCGCAACGGTGGCCGTCTGAAGCAATGCGTCGATATGATGCGGCCGGAAATTGCTGATGCCAATGGCCCGGATCCGGCCTGAACGGTATAATTCCTCAAATGCTTTCCAGGATTCGGCATTGGCCTCCTGCCAGTTGTTTCTGTAACGAATCGGGTTGGGCCAGTGAATGAGGTATAGATCCAGATAAGAGAAACCAAGATTATTCAGGCTTCGCTCAAAAGCGGCCATTGTTTCTTGATATCCCCGGTCCAGATTGCTCAGTTTGCTGGTCACAAAGATCTCTTCCCTGGGCAAGCCGCTGTCCCGGATCGCTTTCCCGACACTTTCTTCATTTCCATAGGCAGCAGCCGTGTCAACATGGCGGTAGCCGACATCAAGGGCTATCCTCACCGATTGGTAAGCCAACGGTCCGTTTTCAATTTGCCAGGTCCCAAAACCCACACAAGGGATGGGAACCCCATTACACAGCTGATAAGTACTCTTCAGAGATTGCATATCTTTGACCTCCTTGTTTCAATTGGATTGCCTGATTAAACAGCTGAATCAGTCATTGGCCCGAGAATACTCTTTTGGCGCCAATGACCCCGCCGGTACCAGCCATACGTCAATGCGGCGCCTAAAAGCCAGCTCGCCAAAAGTGAAAAATATAAAGCATCCGGCGACCCATTCGGCCAGGTGCTGGACCGTGTCAGATAAGCCAACCCATAGGCAAGCGGAACGCGGAAAACCACCGTTGTAAATATAGAGATCCACATAGAAGGCAATGTGTCCCCGGCCCCGCGCATGATACCTCCGAAGATCTGCGTAATGGACATGGCGATGTATCCGACAGATAAAATCCTGATTTGTCGTTGACCCAAAGCAATGATTTCAGGTGTATCCGTGAAGAGGCGAATCAGCTGACCGCCAAAAATAAGCAGCAGAATGGTCAGACAAGTCGAAACCGTGAGACCCAGACGCACCGCGGCACGGGTTCCCTCATCCACGCGGTCCATCCGGCGGGCCCCTATGTTCTGTCCGACATAGGTTGTGACAGCCATTCCAAACGTAAAATTAGGCATCATCGCAAAGCCATCAATGCGCATGACAGCGGTAGTGGTTGTGATCACCTGATAACCCATCGAATTGGTCAACGCCTGTACGATGACCATGGCCAGAGAGAAAATAACCTGGGTAATCCCGGCCGGCATACCAATCCGCAGCAATCTTAAGGTCAGATCCCGGCTTGGCTTTAGTGTTTGCCAGGAAAGCGTCACGACATCCTTCATATGCAACAGCCGAATGATACACAAAACAGAGGACACAAGCTGTGAAAAGATGGTCGCCCACGCTGCGCCGGCCACACCCCAACGGAGAACAGCAACAAACACCAGATCCAAAACCGTATTCAGGGCTGTTGTAATCAGCAGGAAGATCAAAGGTGTAATGGAATCCCCCAAGCCGCGCAGAATACCAGAAATGATGTTATAGAAGCCAAACCCGAGGATTCCGATAAAGATGATGCGGATGTAGTCATAAGACATATCAAATATCTCAGTTGGTGTGTCTAAAAGGGTCAGAATCGGATGCGCCAGGGAGAGCGCAACAACCATGATGCCTAAAGAAGACAAAAACACCAAAGACAATGCATTGCCGATCGTTTGGTCCAGCAGTTTCCATTCACGGGCGCCGTAAGATTGAGAAACCAGGATCCCCGCACCGGTTGAAATCGCGACAAAAAGTACCAGCAGCAAATTAATAACAGGCATGGTCGCGCCCACGGCCGCCAGGGCTGTATCGCCAACATATCGGCCAACAACAATAGAGTCGACTGTGCTGTAAAGCTGCTGCGCCAGATTCCCAATCAAAAGCGGTATGGAAAATTTAAGCAGATTAGCCATCGGAGACCCGACTGTCATGTCTTGTGCTCCGAACAAGCGGTTGAGATCTTTTAGCATGGTTATACTCCCACTATTTTCATTCTTATGCAAACCATGATAAATGAAAGTGATTCATCTGACAACTGGTTTCTCTTTTCATGTGACAAAAGTAAAGAGAGATGGGGTCTTGATAAAAGTCGTTTTGTCCATATTCACAACGCATTTTTGTCTTGCTTTTATTGCTCAATCATGGTAAACATTGGATTTGAGAATAAAAAAAGGAGCGCTTGCCATGATTCGTGCCGGTATTTTAGGTTTTGGTTATATGGGGTCCGTCCATGCCAGGAAAATTTCTCAGATGGATGGGATGATGGTTATTTCGGTTCATGATATCGATCCTGAAAAAAAGGCTGTTGCGGAGGAGCAGGGCTTTACGTTCTATGAGGATCGTGCTGCCTTTCTGGCGCAGCCGGATCTCGATGTGGTGATCATTGCCACACCCAACCCATTTCACCGGGATTATTCAATCGAGGCTTTGGAAGCCGGCAAGCATGTCATCTGTGAAAAACCGGTTACGCTGAATACAGCTGAATTGGATGACATCATTGCCGTTGCCAAAGAAACCGGGAAGATCTTTACGGTTCACCAGAATCGTCGTTGGGACGTCGATTATCTGACTCTGAAACGCGTTTTTGAGGATCGGACGTTGGGAAAACCGGTTTCTGTTGAATCGCGTGTGCTTGGAGAACGCGGTATCGTCTTTGGTTGGCGTGCAGACCCGGCCTATGGCGGCGGGATGCTCTATGATTGGGGTGTTCATCAGATTGATCAGATTCTGGAGCTTTTCCCCGAGCGAAAGGTCACACGTGTTTTCGCGCAGCTCTGGTCAGTCCATACACCAGAAGTGGATGACTATTTTAAATTGACATTGGTTTTTGATGATTTCACTTCGGCACACATCGAGTGTGGCGTTTTCGCGCTCGAAAAATTACCGCGATGGTTTGTTTATGGTGATACCGGCACGCTCAGGATCGATGACTTTTCCGCAAAAAGCGGCCGGATTTCTAAAATAAACAACCAATATGCCATTGAAGTTTCAGAAGGTATCGATCCTGTTGTCGGGTCAAGCCGGACCATGGCTCCGCTGCGTCCCGAGCAGATTCAGCGGATGCCGCTCCCGCACGTACCCGACGCCTCAAAAGAGTTTTATAATAATTTCATTTTGTCTTGTCAGGATCCGTCCAAATTGGCGGTGAAACCTGAAGAAGTCCGGCGGACCATGCAGGTTGTCGACGCCGCGTTTTGTTCCGCACGAAACCGCCAATCTATCGATGTTCTGATTTAGCACGTTTGTTTCTGTTGCCCTTCTTTCATCACAGCGTGCCGACTGCTCATTGGTACAAATGGCTTACGGACCCTGCCTTTCAACTCCGATGCGTATCTGGCCACGGTGTTCATCGGGTGGTCGAGCAATTCTGAAATTTTAAGCCTGACTTCTCACGGGGAAATGAAAATGGCTTTAAGCCACATGATCTACATACCCGACCCGGGATACCATCAGAGACATGAAGATAAGCATGATTTTTAATAAACCTTTGTCTATACAAAAATTTTTTCTGTCATGTTCCCCTGAAGATCTCATCCTGAAGATGTTAAACAGAATTTCAGTCTGGCATGAATGATATGATATAATTGCCATGGAAACAAAATCAGATACGCGTTCGTTCAGTTTTGACGCTGCTGATAGAGTCTGTGATAGGGTCAAGTGACTCCATCCTGGCCATATTGGAAGAAGGAGATCTTTTGGTCTGTCTTTTCCCCGCAGTACAGGTGAAGGTTTTAGAGCAATGAGGCAAAAGGAGGGGGAGCCACCGCTCATCGCCGGAAGGCAGTGGGTTTTTATGCAATTTTATGAAGGGATTGAAGGGCCTATGGAAGAGCCGATTTATGAATGCATCCGTGTAACAAAAGAAATGGGACTTCGCTTGCGCCAAGCCAGAGAAAACAAGGGGTTGACACAAAAGCAGCTGGCCGATCTGGTCAATGCTTCTCAATCACAGATCGATGCTTATGAGCACGGAGGCCTGAACATTGCAGTAGACCGGCTTTTTGAACTTTCTCGCATTCTGGATGTGCCTATGACTGATTTTTTTGACTGAGCACCGGAGGTCGTATATGGAGCCACAAGATCATTGCCTGTTTGTTAAAGAACTATTATCCTTTATTGACCACAGTCCAACTGCTTTTCATGTAGCTGATAATCTGCGAAAAAAGCTGGATAAAAATTCTTTCTCACCTTTTATCCCTAAAGAACCGCTTCAGACAGGAGATCGCCGTTACGCCATAAGTGGCTCATCGGCTCTTTTTACTTTTGTGATCGGACAAGATCCACTCCACGGCCCTATACGACTGATCGGTGCCCATAGTGACGCACCGTCTCTTGTCATTAAACCAAGGGGCTTGTTTTTTTCGGAAGGATGTATCCTTTTAAACACAGAAGTATATGGAAGCCCGATTCTCAGCACTTGGTTTGACCGTCCTTTGTCCCTGGCCGGTCGTGTCGTTCTTGAAACGGATGACCCCTTTACACCGGAGACTCGGTTGGTCTGCCTGGATGTCCCTCGCTTGATTATCCCAAATGCTGCCATCCATATGAATCGTTCGGTTAACGAAGGGCAAAAAATCGAGCCTCAAAAAATGATGCTGCCTATCCTTGGGCTGGCCGGTTCAAAAGCAACCGACAAGCTGCTGGAACAAATCTTAGCCTCAGATTTGTCCGTTGATCCGGAAAAGATATCCGACTATGACCTATTTCTTTACGATCAAACACCCAGCACTTTTCTTGGACTCGAAGATGCTTTTATTTCCGCGCCCCGTCTGGATAATCTCGGGTTAGCCTATGCGGCTGTGACCGCGTTAGTCGACACTCCGCCGCAAAGCGGGATCAATCTGGTGGCGTGCTTTGACCATGAAGAAGTTGGCAGTCAGACACGTCAGGGCGCACAATCGCTCTTTCTGCGTGATCTGCTTGAACAAATTTTCCTCGCTCTGGGAGGCTCACGCTCTGATTTCTTGAATTGCTTTGATCGGGCTTTTTTAATTTCCGCTGATCAGGCTCATGCGGTTCACCCAAATTTCAGCGAATTTGCGGACGCGACCAACCGGCCGCGCATCAATGGCGGACCTGTTATCAAGAGATCCGCAAATCGTTCTTACACTTCTGATGCCGATTCTTGCGCAGTGTTCAAGGCGCTGTGCCAAAAAGCCGGAGTTCCATGTCAATATTTTGCCAATCGCAGTGACATGCGTGGCGGTTCAACAATTGGCCCAATCTTTACGGCAAATTTGCCAGTCCGATCCGTTGATGTCGGCAATCCGATCTGGGCCATGCATTCAATCCGCGAAACAGGCGGTGTCTATGACCATGCCGCCATGCTCGCTGTTTTTAAAACCTATTTTTCATCCGAATCAGCATCAGGAATGGGTTGATTTTTCCTGTTCAGAGGACAATTTACAATCCTTTTTGCAGTGAACGGCCACAGCCTTGAACGCAAACTGAAGATTCTCCTCGGCCATTATGTCCATCACTTCCATGAGAATGGATTCCTGTTCCTTAAGGAAAATAGAAAAATCGGCTGTCTTTAAAAAGCATTGAATAAGCAAATCAATCGAGCTGTCCGAAAATTTCTCAAGGCAAATCAGTATGCTCTCCGGTTCAAGAACTTCACGGGCGGCCATTTTTTCTCTCAGTTTTAGAATCAGGTTCCGGATCTGATCTGGCGTGATGCCATACTCCAGCCCAATTGTGAAACGAATGCGTCGCTTTGTCATTTGGGACAAATTGGTTACCGTATTGTTACTCAGTTTTGAGTTGGGAACGGTCACGAGAGCCTGTGTAAAGGTACGGACCTTTGAGCTGCGAAAGCCTATGTCTTCCACCACTCCTTCGACATCTGGCGTTGAAATGACATCACCTATGGAAAAGGAATGATCCGTCATAATGGTAAGACCAGCCAATAAATTGGAAAATGTATCCTGAGCAGCCAGTGACAGCGCCAATCCGCCAATGCCCAGTCCGGCCAGCAGCCCGCTGATATCAAACCCCCAAACCTTCAAAATCATGAAAGCGCATACGATGAAAGCTGCAACATGAATAGCCCGTTGATAAAATGTATGGATTGTAACGGTGGATTTATCGCCATCGGCACGCGCTTTTTCCGTGCTGAGGCTCAAAAGCCCCGTTCCGATTCCCACCAATGAAATGTATAAAATGATGGCTTTGATGGTGTCCATCACTTGCTGGATCAGTCGAACGCCGGGTTCCGGAAATGTCAATAAACCAGACTGCAGCGCAATAGACAGGCCGATGGCCAAAACCAACAATCGGACAGCCGGCGCTAAATTAACGACTAAGGTGTAGGCCAGCCTATGTTCATCGTGATCCATCCGAACCGCGATAGATTCGGTCAGCTTGCTGATGGGCTTTCTCAAAAACAAAGCCGTCAATACAATGATAGCTGCGATCAGCCAATTCCATACCGGATTACCAAGCCAGGGATTTGACAGAAAAGTATTTTGCCAAAATTCCGGCAACTTCAGTAAGTCCAGCAGAAATGCTTCTTCGTTAGACACAGCCATACTGATCCGGATCACAAAAACATCCTCCTGATTTGCCGCAGTCTATACTTCAGGCAGCTGATGATTTGCTACTATACTCAGGACTGTTTCAGTCAGTTTATCTGGCAGGATACTCAACAATTCCTCCAGTTCCTCTTTGGAGCTTGTGCGTCCAATCTCCTGCTTAAACTGCTCAATAGCCGAAATCAGGTTGGCTTGTAAGTTGTCCAGGGCATAGGTCGCGATCACTTTCCGGGGGTCACGCAGCCGCTCAGCAACAATCCGGCGGTGTATGACCGGGAGACCCAGGGTCACTGTTTCATTCAGAACTGAGATGTGGGTTTCCAGTCCAAAACGTCGCCCGATTGTCTCAGAAAATATAGGAATCACTTCCGGTTCACCATGCACCAAAAGAATCCGTTGTGGCTTGCGCTTCATGGCACTGATCCAGCTAACCAAGCCATCGCAGTCCGCATGCCCCGAAAAACCCTCAATTGATTCAATCCGGGCTCTGACAATAATTTCATCACCAAACAGCCTGACTTTTTTAGCACCATCCACAAGTTGCCGGCCCAACGTCCCTTTTGCCTGATAGCCGACAAAGAGTATGGTTGATTCAGGTCGCCATAAATTATGTTTCAGATGATGTTTAATCCTGCCAGCATCACACATACCGCTGGCAGAAATGATAATCTTGCTGCTCCGATCCACATTGAGTTGTTTCGACTCTTCAACACTTTGTGTAAAATGAAGATTGGGAAAATCCAGTGGATTTTTACCATCTGCAACATATTGCCGCGCCTCTTCATCAAAGCAGTCCGTATGACGTCGAAACACTTCGGTTGCCGAAGTGGCCAAAGGACTGTCAATGTAAACCGGCGTCCGTAAAAACTTTTCGCGACGGCTGCGGAATTTCTCTTCCTGACGGAATAATTCATAAATGATTTCCTGGGTGCGACCCACAGCAAACGACGGAATAATAAC
The DNA here is from genome assembly GCA_018056585.1 of Clostridia bacterium. Lineage (GTDB taxonomy): Bacteria > Bacillota > Clostridia > Saccharofermentanales > UBA5734 > JAAYBY01. The sequence continues at coordinate 10,581 of JAGPFK010000013.1, forward strand.
ATTGCCGCCGCCTTCAATGGTTTCAATAATGATATTAACAAAACGATCGACTTCATCTTTTGCTTTTGGATGTTTGCGATTGCCATATGTTGATTCGATGACCAGATAATCAGCATTCTCAATACGGGTTGGATCACGTAAGATGGGCATATCATTGTTTCCAAGGTCGCCAGAAAAAACAAGCTTATTCAGCTGACCATTTTCTTGAATCCAAATTTCAAGAATGGAGGATCCAAGAATATGCCCCGCATCACGGAATATGACGCGAACATCATTTGATGGGTGAAACGAAACATCGTATTTATAGGGTTTTAAAAGCTGGCAACTATCTTCTGCATCCTTCATGGTATACAATGGCGGCTCTTCCGGCCGTCCGGCCCGACGTGCTTTCCGATTCTTCCACTCTTGTTCTGTCTCCTGAATGTGTCCGGAATCCGGCAGCATAATCCGGCAAAGATCAGCCGTAGCGGCGGTGGCGTAGATCGGGCCTTTATAACCGTCTTTATAGAGTTTAGGGATCCGACCACTATGATCAATATGGGCATGCGTCAATAGAACAAAATCGATGTCTTTCATTTCAAAAGGGAAAGGCGATCGATTCAATTGCTCTTCTTCCGCCGATCCCTGAAACAAGCCACAATCCACCAGAAAAGAGGTTGCTTCAGTTTCAACCAGAAAACATGATCCTGTTACCATTTGTGCAGCGCCAAGAAAAGTTATTTTCATATCTGCCTCCCTTTACTAACAAAGAAAACCTGCATTACACTCAACTAGACCAATCCTATAATATCCTGCTTAAGAAGTAATGTGATAGACACACAAATATGGATGCATAAATAATTTTAAGCCGCTCTCTCTCACTAAAACAACAATATGGTAGCATACTACGAAGGTATATTACAACAACTTCAATCCACGCTCCCGCGTGGGGAGGGACTTCGTTGAGCAGACAGCTCGACACCCCTCGTATAATAAGATTTGCAGACGAATTGAAGTGTGTCTGCTTAGTGCACTTGATTTGGCTCGGCAGGTTTTGAGATGCCCGTAATATAATGCTGTAAGATCTGCAGAGATAAGTTCTTTTACCCCTTGTTGAGCCATGCGGCTGCTTCATAGAAAGTCTGTTTCCCTGAGCCGGAAGTTAGCTGCAAACTCATTAGCTGTTTGCCGGAGGTAAGACCGCCCTTTTAGCAGTGAGGGATATCGCATTGGCCTTCTCCGGAGTGATTCTAATACGCGAGGCTGCTGATGCTCCGGTTATTTCGGGTATCTGAAAGCCTGCCGACCTGAAAATCCCACTACGGGGGAGGCGAGAAAATTGAATCCACTTTACGTTGGCATTGATGTGAGCAGCAAAA
>JAGPFK010000318.1 GCA_018056585.1 Clostridia bacterium
TAAAGCCAAATCTCTCAAATAAGGTTTTTGCCGGCGCGGAAGCGCCAAAACGATCAATGCCGATGACTTTGCCATCCAATCCAACATAGCGGTACCAGGGCATGCTGGCGCCTGCTTCCACTGCCAGCCTTTTGCGTAAATGATGAGGCAGAACGCTTTCCTTCCATTCTTCAGGCTGGCTTTCAAAGATTTCCATGCTTGGCATCGAGATCACACGGGCGGCAATACCCTCTTTCGCGAGTTCCTCCGATGCTTTTAGAACCAGCTCGACCTCTGAGCCAGAGGCGATCAATGCAAGATCAGGATGATCTGCGTCTTTTAAAACATAGCCGCCTTTCATAGCATCCGGCCCGGTTTCATCATAGGTGGGCAAATTTTGCCGGCTTAATACAAAACAGAAGGGACCTTTGTTTTGAAGAGCGTACACATAACCTGCGGCCGTTTCTTTACCGTCGGCTGGTCGAAAAACCGTCACATCAGGTGTTGCGCGAAGCGCTGCCAAGTGCTCGACTGGTTCATGAGTCGGACCGTCTTCACCCACGCCAATGCTGTCGTGTGTAAAAACATAGATCACCGGCAGCTTCATAAGGGCACTGAGACGAAGCGCGCCTTTCAGATAATCACTAAAAACAAAAAATGTGGCACAGAATGGGCGAAGACCTCCATAAAGAGCCATCCCGTTGGTGATGGCCGCCATCGCGTGTTCCCGAATGCCAAAATGAATATTTGAACCGGTGTAATCCTCGGCACAAAACCAACCTTTCCCTTCGAGAACAGTCTTTGTAGATGGTGCCAGGTCTGCGCTGCCTCCTATGAGATTAGGCAGCCGTTCAGAGAGCCTGTTCAAACAAATTCCACTTGTGACGCGTGTTGCCTGAGAGCCTGAAAAAGACCAGAAAGCTTCATCATGAAGTAAATCAGGCAACTCTTGAGACAAGCAGGCTTGAAGCTCCTTTGCTTTTTCCGGATAGGCAGATTGATACTGTTCATAGAGCTGTTGCCAGGCCTGTTGTGCTTCGGATATAAGCGCGACTTTTTGTTTTAGATAACAAAGTAATTCTTCCGGCACTTCAAAAGGTTCCTCACACGGCCATCCGATCCGTTCTTTTGTCTTTTTTACATTCTCTTCACCCAGTGGCTCGCCATGCGTCTTGGCAGAGCCAGCAAGGGGAGAAGGATAGGCAATTGTTGTTTTTACGATGATCAGAGAGGGACGAGAGAGGTCTGATTGTGCTTCCCGGATGGCTTTTGCAATCGCTGCCCGATCATTTCCATCTTCCACATGGAGCACTTGCCATCCATAGGCTTCATATCTCATACCTACATCTTCTGTAAAAGTGACATCAGTGTCTCCTTCTATTGTAATGTCATTATCATCGTAAAAAACGATCAGCCGGCCCAGCTTGAGGGTTCCAGCCAATGAAGAGGCTTCACTGCTGATGCCTTCCATCATACAACCATCGCCGACCAACACATAAACAAAATGATCGAATAAATGAAAGCCAGGTTGATTAAAGCGAGAAGCCAGGTGTGCTTGAGCCATGGCCATGCCGATCCCCATAGAGATCCCTTGACCAAGCGGTCCGGTTGTTGCTTCAACACCAGGTGTCAGACCATACTCCGGATGTCCAGGTGTTCTGCTGCCCCATTGACGAAATGATTTTAAATCATCGATGGTCAGACCAAAGTCAAACAGATAAAGTAAGGTGTATAACAGCATTGAGGCATGACCGGCACTGAGGATGAACCGGTCACGATTAATCCAGGTTGGTTCTTTGGGATTAAATTTCATATGGTTAGCCCATAATTCGTAAGCCAAAGCCGCTGATCCCATCGCCATCCCCGGATGCCCTGACTTTGCCTTTTGAACACATTCTGCCGTCAGAACTCGGATGGCATCGATAGCCAGCTGATCCAGATCTCGTTTTTCAGACATAGGTTTCACCTCACGATAAATTTGATGAGATCAAATCTTAATAAGTCAGGCTCTGCCCGCTTATCGTTCTTGATCCATCTTTGCATAGCTATTATACACGTAAAAGGACTTCTGTTACAATTTGCGATAGAAAAGTTCCGTGTTTTGGAAATCTGATTGCACTTATCCAAAATTACATTATAATGAAATAAATTGTACACAGGAGGTGCCTTCATTGTTTCAGGTCGTTCGCAAAAGAATACTCAATCCAACCGTCACGTGGATGGATGTGCTGGCACCCGCCATCGCTGACAAGGCCGAACCAGGACAATTTGTGATTTTACGTGTCCATGAAGATGGGGAACGGATCCCATTGACCGTTGCTGACTGTGACCGGGAAAGAGGGATCGTAACCATCATCTTTCAGGTTGTTGGCAAGACAACGTACTTGCTCAACGAGCTGGAGGAAGGTGATGGGATTCTTGATTTTGTGGGTCCGCTGGGACTGCCGACGCATCTGGAAGGCTATCACAATGTCGCCGTCGTGGGCGGCGGGCTGGGCGCTGCCATCGCTTACCCACAGGCTAAAAAACTGCATCGTCTGGGTGCGGAAGTTGACAGCATTCTGGGTTTCCGGAACAAAGATCTGATTATCCTCGAAAAAGAAATGGAAAGTGTGAGTGATCGCCTTTTTGTTGCGACTGATGACGGCTCCAATGGCCGGAAAGGGTTTGTTACGGATGTCTTAAAAGAACGACTTGAAGCGGGAGAATCCTATGATTTAG
>JAGPFK010000014.1 GCA_018056585.1 Clostridia bacterium
CCGAATAATATCGCATCAGCGACAGCGAGCCCGGTACCGTGATATCTAATACAACATCCAGCCCGGCCGCGATTTTTTCCTCAAGCTGCTTTTTGGGTGTTCCGTAATAATGGCTGCAATACAAGTCATACTCCAGGATCTCTCCATTTTCAAGCATGTTCCGAAACGTGTCCGGATCGCAGAAAATATAGTCGATCCCATTTCTTTCACCGGCTCTTGGCGGCCTCGTTGTCACCGATACAGAATGAACGATCTGAGGGCGCATGGCCAGCACTTCTTTGATGATGGTGCCTTTACCCACGCCCGATGGGCCTGAAACACAAACAATCAAACCTTTTGATGCGACCGATTGTTTTTCGTTCATGGCTCCTGCTCCTTAACCCATGCTTTTTCGAGTTCGTCAACCGGAACAGCGGAGAGAACAAGATGATCGCTGTCCATCACAATGACAGAGCGTGTCTTCCGTCCGGAAGTCGCATCGATGAGACTGCCCCGGTCACGCGCATCCTGAATCAAACGGCGAACAGGAGCAGAGTCCGGATTGACAATCGCAATGATGCGATTCCTGGATACCAGATTATTAAAGCCTATCTTCAGAAAAAATGCATCCTCCATCAGAACGAACAGCCATCCTTCTCCTTGTCACTCCAGATTCTGGATCTGCTCGCGGATCTTTTCGATCTCGCTTTTCATTTCAATAACCCAATGGGTCAGGTCAAGATCATTGGCCTTGGATCCAATTGTGTTTACTTCACGATTCATTTCCTGAACGATGAAGTCCAGTTTTTTGCCAACGGGTTCATCTAGGATCACCGTGTTTTTCAACTGTTTTAAATGGCTTTGAAGACGCACTAATTCTTCATCAATGGCACATTTATCAGCAAAAAGAGCCACTTCTGCCGCCAGACGGTCGGGCCCGATCCATTCACCTGCCTGATCGCCAAGCAACTCCTTTATCCGTTCATTCAGCCGGATCCGATAAGCATCAACCACCATCGGCGCCCTCTCCATTGCTTTTTGAAGATGACTCTCAAGGACTTCTGCCCGGCGCCTGATGTCTTCAGTCAGCCGCATGCCTTCCTGTTTTCGCATCTGGCAAAGTGCGTCCAACGCATCAGAAAGCGCCTGTTGGAGCAGTTCCCAGATGCTGTCCAAAGGAACGGGCGCCGGCTCAGTCCGAATCACATCATTGAAGCGTGCGATCTGGGCAGCGTCGATGCCGTCCGGGATGCCTTCACGTTTTGAAATCTCGCGCATGATACCCACATAGGCATGCGCCAGGCTGTAATCACAACGGATTTGAACGGCATCCTCACTTTGATCTTCATAGGTCACAAAAACATCGATCTTACCGCGCGCAAGACGTTCGCTGATCATTTCACGGATTCGGGTTTCCAGAGCTGACAGCGTATAGGGCATGCGTACTTGAAGATCACAGTACCGACTGTTTACCGATTTAATCTCAACAACAATGCGGCGTTCGGAACGAACCGCTTCACCGCGACCGTATCCAGTCATGCTGGCGCTCATGATCCTTATCTTAGCCTTTCATTCAGGTTTACAGCTCATTGATTATATACTAAGAGCGCATCAGACGCAACAAAAAACACACAAAGGGTCAAAAGAAAGATAATCGGCTGCAACCAACAGATACCGGACCGATCCGGATGGAGACGGAAGGTTGTTTCCGGGCGCCGTGCCATGGATATGCCCATAGACACAAACATCGACGGCAAACGCTTCCAGCAATTCCGTAAATGGGGATTGTTTCAGGCTGTGCCCAAAAGGAGGGTAATGTAATCCAGCCACCAGTTTTTGCCCGGGTTTTCGCCTTTGTGCCGCGTCTTCAAGAGATCTTCGCAGCCGGCCGACTTCACGCAGATAAACCTTTTCATCATCAGGCGAGAACTCGGGGTCATCCGGTAACAGCCAGCCTCGCGTGCCACAAACCAAGACTTTCGGAGACGGCTCATAACTGTCGTTGCGCAAAAACCTTAAGGTGTGAAGTTCATGTTCTGCGCAAAGGATTTTAATTTTGGTCATGGAAGTCCACCAATAATCGTGATTGCCGCGTAAAAGGATTTTGGTGCCGGGAAGACGGTTCAGCCAGATTAAATCGGGAAGGGCCTCTGTTAAATTGATCCCCCAGGAAATATCGCCTGGAATCAGGACGGCATCATCAGGGCCAACCCTTTTTTCCCAGTTTTCAGCGATGATGCGGTCATGATGATGCCAGCGTTCACCGAAGATGGACATGGGCTTACTGACACCGAATCCAAGATGCAAATCGGCAATGGCAAACAAGGCCAAGGGCTTATTCCTCCTGATGAAAATGCCGATAAACAGCCAGTGCTTCTTTTTCACCCAACCCTTTTACGGCTCTTAATGTTTCGAGATCGGCTTCGAATATATTTTTAATGGTCTGGAAATGCTGCAAAAGCAAGCGGCGTTTTGCAGGGCCAATGCCTTTTATGCTTTCAAGTTTAAAATGGATCTGACGCTTGTGATACAGATTTTCCCTGTAACGGTTCGAAAAACGGTGGGCTTCATCCTGTATGGCTGTCAAAAAACGAAGCAACGCTAGTTTTTCCGCCTCATCGAGGACGGCTGTTTCAGAGCTGTTTTCATTTTTTCCGTTTGAATCGCGCAATTCGACAATTTTGCCATGAGGAAGAACCAATCCCCTGGTTCGGTGCCGTTCATCTTTGACGATACCGGCAGCCGGTATCTCAAGACCAAATTCATCCAAAACCTGTTGCAAGGCCGCTACGTGCCCCGCGCCACCATCCACAAGAATCAAGTCCGGCCGATTTCCGAAGGGCTGCTCGTCCAACCGGCGTAAACGGCGCCGCAGCGTGATACGCACGGCTTCATAATCATCCGGCTTGTCCAGTTGATCCAATCGGAAGTGCCGATACTGCTGACGCTGCGGCCGGCCATCCTGAAACACAACCAAACCGGCCGCCCGGTCTGTTTGCCCCATATGAGACACATCGATGGCTTCGATGCGGCGGGGCGGTTGCGGCAGTTCAAGCAGGTCCGCCAGAAGCTTTTGCGTTTCCTGTAAAGCAGTTTGTCGGCTGCCTCCCTGAAGGGTGTGCCGTCTCAAGGCCTCTTTTGCGTTTTCTTCTGCCATCTGAAGCAGGGACAAACCCATCCCGCGCTGCGGCCGGCGGATAACGCACCGTCCATTGCGCAGTGTTTTTAAGTATTCCGCAATGGCATCGCAGTCGAAAAGATCAACGGGGATAAGAATTTCCGGCGGAATCCAGGCTGTCTCCGGATAATGCTGAACAATAAACGATCGTACGACGTCGTGAAGATCCAGATCACCTTCCGGGAAGAAAAAAGAGGCTGAAGCGACCAGACGGCCCTGTCTGATTTCCAGTTTTTGCAGACAGATTTCACTGCCGTTGCTGCTGATCCCCAAGACATCCCGATCGACCGGCCGGCTGTCAACGACTGTCTGCTTTTGCATCAGCCGCTCCAGCGCCAAAATACGATCCCGAATGCGTGCCGCGGCTTCAAAATCAAGTCGATCTGAAGCCTCCTGCATGTCGGCTTTGAGGTCTTTCAGGAGATGATCTGTCTTTCCCTCCAGAAAGCGGCAAATGCGCTCCATCACCTCTCGGTAAGCTTTTTCGGGAACATCACCTTTACAAGGCCCAATGCAGCGGCCGATGTAATAATTCAGGCAAGGCCGCTCTTTGCCGATATCCCTCGGCAAAACCCTCCGGCATGTTTTCATCGGGAAAATGGCACGGAGCGCCTCCAAGGCTGAAGATATTTCGCCGGACAGATACGGGCCGAAATAAAGCGCGCCTTCTTCCCGGTCCGGACCAATACGAAAAGCCTTCTGCACACGGGGATACAGTTCATTCATCGTGACCCGGATATAGGGATAGTCCCGGTCGTCACGCATAAGAATATTATAAGGAGGCTTGTGTTTTTTAATCAATGTTGATTCAAGAATCAACGCTTCCAGTTCGTTTGCACAGATGATCGTTTCAAAATCAGAAATTTTGGCGATCATCGCCAGCACCTTGGCTGTTCCCTGCGGGTTAGGCGTGAAATAACTGCGCAGACGTTGTCTGAGATGAACCGCTTTTCCAACATAAATAACAGAACCCGCCGCGTCCTTCATCAGGTAAACGCCCGGGCTCTGGGGAACCAAGTCGAGTCTGTGATCAAATGTGTGATTCATACAGGCTTTTGAGATTCAAAATTCCGGATTTTCCAGGTAAACGGCAATCGCTTGCAAAGCCTCATCTTCATCGACACCTTCTGCCGTAATCTGAATCTCGGACGCGTTCCCAATGCCCAAAGACATCACACCGAGTAAACTCTTGGCGTTTGCTCGCCGTTCACCCAATGATAACCATATGCTCGAGCGATAAGTGGACGCTTTTTGAATCAGCACAGCGACGGCCTTCATCTGCAATTCTTCATCGCAGTTAAAACGCACAGTCCTGGTAACCATTTTATGTCCTCCCCCCACACAGAACCCTATATACGAAACAAATGCAGCTGTCTAAATTGAGCATTTTGTTCGTCAGGAGATATGGATCGAAAAAAACTTCCTTTGTTTCTTCAAGTATAGATGGATCAGCCAGTTTTTGTCAACATGCCGTAAAATCGAGGCTATGAATAGGCTTATTGCACAATATATTCGTCATTATCACCAATCATTTTTGTCATTATGATCGCATTTTCACCGTTGTCGTGATAGTAAGCGGCGCGAAAGCCGGCCGCTATAAAACCAAATCGGCTGTAGAGGGCCAAGGCCGCTTCATTGTGTTCCCTCACATCGAGGAAAACCTGACGGACACCGGCATTTTTCATGAAAAGGAGAGCATGATTCATCAGGCGGCTTGCGATGCCTTGCCGGCGCCAGGATGGCAAAACGGCCAAATTAATAATCTCTGCCTCCGATTGGACCGCCCAGCATGCGATATAGCCGACAATCTGGCCTGAATGGCTTTCGGCCACAAAATAAAAGGCATTCTGGTTAAAAGTCAGATCTTGAAAAAGACTTGTTCGATGCCACGGCAAGGTGGAACATATTCGTTCAATGTCCGAAAGGGCATCGACATCTTCAGAAACAGCGGCTCTGATCAGAACGGGTTCAGCTTCTTGTTCCATTTTGTCGCAACCTTTCCGCGGCAGGCAAAGTCAGATATGTTGCTTTGATTTCGGCCGGTTTGACTGTCTTTCCCAGGCGGATTGCCTCCCTGGCCATTTCAGCCAGAACAGATGCTCTGGGCAGCCAGGAAAAAACAGGTGCCGGCCGGACCGCAATCAGATCAGAAATGGCTTTTATATCGTTATTTTCCGGCTGCATTCCCAGATAAAGGATGGTTTCCATATCTCGACGCTCAAGAACCAATTTTGCCGCTTCGTCAAAAAAAGAAGAGACCAGCCGGTTGCCTTCCGGAATCAACGGCTCGTCGCGCAGCCATGCGGCAGAATAGGCGCGCCCGTTTCGGGCATCCATCAGAGGACAAACCAGTATTCGTTCACAGAGACGATAAGGCCATGCCAGAACATCAAGCGTCGTTGCGCCAACGACAGGCGCGTTGTTGGCGTAAGCCATAGCTTTGACGGCACTGATGCCGATGCGAATGCCGGTAAATGAACCGGGACCGGTCGTGACGGCAAAATGCGTTATCTCTGACGCCTTTTGCCCGGCTTGATCCAATACTTTCTGAACCAAAGGCATGAATGTGGCAGAATGAATCAAGCCAATATTCAAAGTTGTTTCGGAGAGAAGGGCCTCGTCTTGCCATAACGCCACACTAACCGACGGCCCCGTTGTGTCACATGAAAGGATCAACACGGTTCATCAGCCCCCTCTTTTTCAATCAGCCGCTTTAACCATTCCAATCGGTTTTCCTCCGCCGGCCAGGCGAACTCAATCAGACGCCTGTTCTCATCTTCCTCGTTCACGCGAAACAGCCTCACATGAAGAGTCCGTTCCGGGAGAATCGGTTTGATCCGATCCCCCCATTCGATAACAGTAATGCCACCCTGATCAAAATATGCGTCAAAGCCAAGTTCAAGAAAAGCATCAGCTGCCGTCTCATCATCCAGGCGATAGACATCAAAATGGTAAAGGGCCAGCCCATTTTCTCCCGCTGGATGTTCCATCAGGAGCATAAAGGTCGGACTGGCAACCGGGCCCTGACAAGCTAATCCTTTGGCCAGTCCTCGTACAAAAACGGTTTTTCCTGCACCCAAATCGCCATTTATACTGATCACGGCATTGGGCGGCAAAATTTGCGCCAAAAGGGAGGCTACATGCTCCGTGTCCTCTGAGCACGAACTCAATAGAAGCAAAGTGCCTTTTGGTGCCCGGTTGTCAGCGGTTCTTATTCTGATCATCTCGTCTCTTCTGGCCATGTTTCGCCCGGACCTTGAAAGACCAGCTGACCATCAATAAAAACAAAGCGCGTCTTTGTCTGATAATGAAAAGGATGGCAGCTGAAAATCGAAAGATCCGCTCGTTTTCCTGGTTCCAGGCTGCCGCGTTCATGGTCAAGATCCAGGATCTTGGCCGCATTCAGGGTGATGGCTGAAAGAGCCTGCTCTTCTGACATGCCGGCGCGGACCGTTGCAGCGGCGCTAAGGGACAGATGTTGTTCGGGCACCACCGGATGGTCTGTCATGATGGCAACCGGCAACCCGGCTGATGCCAGAATTCCCGGGTTCCGAAGATCCGCACGGGACAGCTCCGGTTTGCTCCGATCAGACAGCAATGGTCCGGTGATCACCCCTTCCAGCCGGCCCATACCCGGCTGGCCACATCCATGGCCCGGCTCCCGACCCCTTTTGTAGACCTGAACCAACTGATCCACAATCAGGTAACCCTCCGTACAGTGATCCAGTGTGTATCGGAGGCCGAACGCTTCCGCGATCCGGATCGCCGTCTGGATATCATCACTGCGATGAGCATGTATTTTTAAGGGCAGTTCGCCGCCGAGAACCGGTATCAATGCTTCCCAACGCGTATCCGGTGCGGGCGCCTCGCCTTTTTTCTCATCACTTTGCGCTTCATGCTGTTCTTTTTGACGTTTGTAGTGCTGAGCCTTTATCAGAGCATCGCGCAAAAAAGCCGCATTGGCCATGCGCGTCATAGGCGCCCGGTCTCGTCTGCCATATGATTTTTTAGGGTTTTCGCCCAAAGCGGCTTTGATTGCAGCCTGATCCCGAATCAGCATGGTGTCAAAAGAACGGCCGGCGGTCCGAAGCAGGGCAAAAGACCCGCCCAGTACATTCGCGCTGCCCGGCCCGGTCATGACGGTAGTGACGCCATAGGCCAAGGCTTCCTTAAAGCAGCGATCATCAAAGAACAGGCCATCCACGGCCTGCATCTGCGGTGTCACCGGATCCGAACTCTCATTCGCGTCATAGCCTTCCAGGGACACGCCGTCATTAAATAAACCGATATGGCAATGCGCATCAATGAATCCAGGCACAATCCAACCGCCGTTGGCATCTAAAACCGGGCCTTGATGCGCAGACATCAAATCAGACGGCGGATCACCGGCACCCATAGAGCGAATGGCGGGAGCATCAATCCAGAGATAGCCTCTGTCAATTTTTTCACCAGAGCCTGACCAGATACAAGCATTTTGAATCAAAATCATAAGAAAACCTCCCCTTTAGCTTTCAGGCTAAAAAACAGCCGGGAAACATTCCGTCCCCGGCTATTATAACGCAAAATCCAGAATCAGGGCGGCTCTTGACATGGATGTGACCACACCCCTGTTCCAGCGTTTTAACGTTTGGAGTATTGAGGCGCCTTCCTTGCCTTTTTCAAGCCATATTTCTTTCTTTCCTTCATCCGCGCATCGCGTGTCAGAAATCCCTCTTTTTTCAGAATCGGCCTGAATGCCTCTTCATCCGCCTGCACAAGAGCGCGGGCCAATCCGTGCCGTATGGCGCCGGCTTGGCCTGAAAGGCCGCCGCCTGTGACTTTACAGATCACATCGAAGCGATTTTCTGTTCCCGTTACAATCAGAGGCTGACGGACAATTAACTTCAAAGAATCCATGCCGAAATAATCATCCAGATCCTTCCCATTGATGATGATCCGTCCCTCTCCCGGATAAATCCGAACACAGGCTACCGCATTTTTACGCCGCCCTGTTCCGTAAAAATATGTTTTTGCAGTTTTTTTCACAGCCATTTTTGCATCCTCCCCATCTTAAATCGAAAGTTTCAAAACTTCAGGTTTCTGAGCGGCATGCTGATGCTCCGGTCCGGCATAGACCTTAAGCTTCTTGTACATAGCGCGGCCCAGTGAATTTTTGGGAAGCATGCCTTTGACAGCCAGTTCTACAACTTTTTCAGGCTTTTTCTTCATCATATCTTGATACTTAATCTCCTTGAGTCCGCCAGGATACTGGGTATGGTAGCGGTATACCTTCTGATCCATTTTCTTACCCGTCAGTTCGACCTTGGCTGCATTGACCACGATGACATAATCACCTGTATCGATAAACGGCGTATATTCCGGTTTGTGCTTTCCACGCAAGATCTTGGCAACTTCGCTGGCCAATCGGCCCAAAGTCATGCCTTCGGCATCGACAACATACCATTTTCTCTCTATGTCTGCCGGTTTTGCCACATATGTGCTCATGAATTCATCTCCTCCGCATTCTTAATCATTTTTCAGACAGCTAACGCTCACCTATTCTAATCTGCCCAGGACCGCCTGTCAAGCACAAATTTAAAATAGAAGACTTATTCTGCCGTTTTCTTGATTTTTCGGCCTTTTTTGTGTCCATAAAAGGGGGACCGCATGGATACATCCAACCGGAATCTTGACGACTTGATGCAATTCTCGTAAGATGAATAAAATTAAGAAGAGAGCTGATATCTTTTTCTGATAATTAGGCGATCGGCCTGTAACGGCAATTGTTCGGCGGAACCAGAAAATGCAGGCCTAAATGGCGATCTTTATGGCATAATATAGGGGTAGAAACGGAAAAGGACAGGTGGGAGGGCCAATGAGCATCTTCAAGGACAAAGTATTAATGATTACAGGCGGAACCGGATCTTTCGGGAATGCCGTCATGAAGCGTTTTCTGGATACGGATGTTCGGGAAATCCGTATTTTTTCACGTGATGAAAAAAAGCAGGATGATATGCGCAAGCTCTATCGGAACGACAAACTGATGTTTTATATCGGTGACGTTCGCGACCTGTCGAGTGTGAAAAATGCCATGCATGGCGTCGATTATATTTTTCATGCCGCAGCGTTGAAACAGGTCCCTTCCTGTGAGTTTTTTCCACTTGAAGCCGTTAAAACAAATGTAATCGGGACGGACAATGTGTTGACAGGCGCCATTGAAATGGGTGTCCGGAAAGTGATTTGCCTTTCTACAGATAAAGCAGCCTATCCGATTAATGCCATGGGTATCTCCAAAGCCATGATGGAAAAAGTATTTGTTGCCAAATCAAAGACTGTTGATCCGAATAAAACACTCATATGTGGAACGCGGTATGGTAATGTCATGGCTTCGCGCGGATCTGTTATTCCTCTGTTTATTGATCAGATCAAGAACGGACAGCCTTTAACCGTTACAAATCCACACATGACCCGGTTCATGATGAGCCTTGAAGAAGCTGTGGAACTTGTTGTCTTTGCCTTTCATCACGCTCAGGCGGGAGATATTATGGTTCAGAAGGCACCGGCGGCGACAATCGGAGATTTGGCCCGCGCAATCAAAGATCTCTTTCACGCGAACAATGAGATTAAGATTATTGGAACCCGGCATGGAGAAAAGTTGTATGAAACACTCCTGACAAAAGAAGAGTACGTTGTAGCCATTGATATGGGCGGCTTCTATCGGGTTCCTGCGGACAAAAGAGATTTGAATTACGATAAGTATTTCATTGAAGGCGATCAAAAGCTTTCTTCTGATGGCGAATACAATTCAGATAATACGGAAAGACTGAGCATGGACCAATTGAAGGAAAAGCTGCTTTCACTGGATTATGTAAAGGAAGAATTGAAAGGCTGGCGCTTATCATGAAAATACTGATCACCGGCGCAAAGGGATTCATCGGCAAAAATCTGACGGTTGAACTCAAGAACAGAGGATACGGCGATATTTTAGAATACGATCTGGATTCCACCCTGAACGATCTGGATCGGTACTGCAAAGAGGCCGATTTTGTCTATCATCTGGCCGGTGTCAACAGGCCCACTGAAGAATCTGAGTTTATGAAAGGTCATTATGACTTCACAGCCATTATCCTTGATCATTTAAAGAAACATCAGAATTTTTGTCCGGTGATGATCTCTTCCTCGATCCAGGCATCGCTTGATAATCCGTATGGGCGCAGCAAGAAAGCGCAAGAGGCTCTTTTATTCGCTTATCATCAGGAAACGGGCGCAAAAGTGCTTGTATACAGATTCCCCAATGTGTTTGGCAAGTGGTGCAGGCCCAATTACAACAGTGTGGTCGCGACATTCTGTCATCACATCGCTTCTGATCTTTCGATTGAAATTCACAATCCGGATGTCGTTCTGAATCTTGTCTATATTGATGATGTTGTTCATGAGCTGATTCGCGCGCTGGAAGGAAAAGAAAACAGAACCGGCTTATATTGTGAAGTGCCGGTTGTTCACACGATCGCACTGGGTGCGTTGGCTGAGTTAATCTATTCCTTTAAAAAAAGCCGGGAGAATGGCTCAATTCCCAATATGCTGGATCCGCTGACAAAAAAACTATACAGCACTTACCTCAGCTATCTGCCGGAAGATCGTTTCAGTTATCCACTCAAGATGAACGAAGATCATCGCGGCTCTTTTACCGAGTTTATTAAAACACAAGATAGAGGCCAGGTATCTATCAATATCACAAAACCTGGCGTCACAAAAGGGAATCACTGGCACCACACAAAAACAGAGAAGTTCCTTGTTGTCAGCGGAAAAGCTGTCATTCGTTTCAGAAAAATTGATTCAAATGAAGTGCTCAGTTATTTTGTCAGTGGAGAGAAGCTGGAGGTTGTTGACATACCCATTGGCTATACCCATCAAATCGAAAATGTTGGGGATACAGATCTGGTCACCATTATGTGGGCAAATGAACTCTATGATGAAGCTAACCCAGACACATATTTCCTGGAGGTATAGCCTATGCAAAGACTCAAAGTCATGACCGTTGTCGGAACAAGACCGGAAATTATCAGGCTGTCGGCTGTCCTGAATAAAATGGACGCTTCCAAAGCAATTGAATCTGTGTTGGTTCACACCGGCCAGAATTATGATTATGAGTTAAATGAGGTGTTCTTTAGAGACTTTGCCCTTAAAACACCTGATTACTATTTAGATGCCGCTAAAGGCACAGCGGTTGAAACCATTGGGAATATATTGATCCGCATTGATCCGATTCTTGAAGAAGAAAAACCGGATGCTTTTCTTGTTCTGGGTGACACAAACAGTTGTTTGAGCGCGATCGCAGCCAAAAGAAGGCACATTCCCATTTTTCATATGGAAGCCGGAAACCGGTGTTTTGATCAAAGAGTGCCGGAAGAAACCAATCGGAAAATCGTCGATCATATTTCAGATATCAACTTAACATACAGCAGCATTGCCAGGGAGTATCTGCTGCGGGAGGGATTTCCCGCTGATCGGGTCATTAAAACAGGAAGCCCTATGTTTGAAGTGCTGAAATCGCGTGAAAAAGAAATAGAAAAGTCGGATGTGATTGAAAGATTCAATCTGAAATCCGGGGCATACTTTGTCGTGTCTGCACACAGAGAAGAAAATATCAATTCTGACCAGAATTTTATGGATTTAGTGGAAAGCCTGAATACCGTTGCTGATCGATACCAGATGCCTATCAT
>JAGPFK010000015.1 GCA_018056585.1 Clostridia bacterium
TCATTGATATCGAAAACCGTTTTATCCAGGCTCTGACGATTCTCGGAAAGGGTCCCCTCGAACATGGTATTAATCAACGTCTGGAGCCTGAGTGTTTCTTGTTTGACAATTTCCAGATAATAAGGATACTTCTCAGGTGGAATCGTACCATCCAACATGCCCTCTACAAAACCACGGATGGAGGTTACGGGTGTACGCAAGTCATGGGAAACACTTGAAATAAAGTCATTTCGATCCCGTTCCTGATTGGATAACCGCTCGATCATGTGGTTCATGGTCTCAACCAGCATGGTCAATTCATCCGTCACCACAGAGCGATTCTGATCTTTCCTGCGTCTGGCCCTGCCCTGAGGCAGGACGACACGCACACTGAGATCCCCGCGGGCAACCTTGTCAGCGGCTTCAGCCAGCAGTCGAATGGGACGGGTAAGGGAGCGCGAGATGATGGCATTGATGAACAAAGCAATAGCAAACGCAATCAAAAAAGACGCCACCAGCCCGTTTGTCCTCAAAAAAGTCAGAAAATTCCGATTGCTTTGCAGATAATGCAGCTGAATTTCACCTTGATAGGCGACAGTCTGGCTGGGAAGCGGATAGGCCGCCGACAGCCAATATCCCTTTGTCTCTTTGAATAATCCTTCAAAATCACCCGAGACGCACACACCGGATGTGCCCGACGTTCGGGCAAGCTGAAGCGATTCAGGCAGAACATAATAGCCACGCGCCGTTTGATCCAGCTTGCTCAGGACATCGGCAGGGATGCCTGTGTTCAGGATGATTTCGCCTCGATTGTTGACGACCCAAACCAACGCGCCGCTCGATCGCGCGGTGAAATGAACATAACTCCCCACTGGCCGGTCATCGATTTCTCCGTTCTCATCTATATTCACCGCGATGGTTCCCGCGATCGCCTGGGCGGCATTAAGCAGTTTATCCATCTGCTGCTCGACGGCTATTCGTGACACGATTTGATAATAGGCAAAGCCCAGAACAAAAAAAACCAAAACAATAGCCAGGGTCAGCTGGACAGTTGTACGGGCATAGATCGATCGAAACGGACGTTTACGAGTCATATCAGATTGTTTCAAATTTATAACCGACACCCCAAACCGTTTTGATGGCCCATTTTTCGTGGCCGCCCGCATCGTCCAGTTTTTGTCGGATCCGCTTAATGTGGACGTCTACCGTCCGTGATTCACCATAGAAATCATAGCCCCAGACATTTTCCAGCAACTGCTCCCGTGTGAACACACGGTTCGGGTGAGTGGCCAGAAAAAAAAGAAGTTCCAGTTCTTTGGGTGGCATTTCGATCGGCTGGTCATTAACGATGACGGCGTAGCGGGACTTATCCACTTTCAATCCGGGAAACTCCGCTACTTCGCTATGATTGGCCTTCTGGGAGAGCATCTGTCTTGATTCTTCGGTTGCTTCATACCGGCGAAGAACGGCTTTAACCCGTGCCATCAGCTCTTTGGGTTCAAACGGCTTGGGAATATAGTCATCCGCGCCAAGTTCCAGTCCGACAACTTTATCCAGCGTGTCTCCGCGCGCCGTCAACATCAGAATCGGCACGTCCGAGGTGCGCCGTATGTCGCGCATGATGTCAAAGCCATCGCGGCCGGGCAACATCAGATCAAGAATGACCACATCCGGGTCCGTCTGCAAAAACGTTTCGTAGGCTTTCTCACCGTCCAGACAGGTGATCACAGCAAAACCGTCTTTATCAAAATAGAGGCGCAGCAATTCGCTGATATTCGGGTCGTCATCAACAATCAACGCTTTTTTCATTTTTGGATGTCCTCCTGTCTGCCCAGGATTTCGTTGAGCTCATGTAAAAAAGAACTGACATCCTTGAACTGTCGATAAACGGATGCAAAACGAACATAAGCCACTTCATCGATTTCCTTCAGGCCTTCCATAACCCGTTCTCCGATCTCTTGAGAAGACACCTCACGCTTCAGGCTGTTTGCGCAATAATTTTCAATCGAATCAACCAATGCCTCGATCTGAGCGGTTGAGACGGGTCTTTTGCCACAACTCTTCATGATGCCGGAAAAAAGCTTATCCCGGTCAAAAGGCTGACGGGATCCGTCTTTTTTAATCACCATAATGGGCAGATTTTCTATCTTTTCATAAGTCGTAAAACGACCGCCGCAATGGACACACTCCCGCCTCCGCCTGATCGCCGAGCCCTCCGACGCCGGTCGTGAATCAATCACGCGATCTTCATCCTGGCCACAAAAAGGGCAACGCATGGTGTCACCACCTCCTGTTTGGTCCGGGATCGGATATTATTTATTCTTATGGTTATCCTGCAAAAACCAGGGAAGAATCCGTCCGGTGCGTTTTTCATGAGATTGCTCGCTCTCTGGCTTATCTTCGTCTTCAATCGGCACCGTCCGGTGAGCCGTCATCGCGGAATCCGGATCTCTTTCTTTTGGCAAACGGCCTGTTTCATGCTGTTCCTGTGTTTGGTTTTCAGGGCTCAAGGGCAGCGCTTCTTCCCGGTGATCGTCATCATCGGGCGATTGCCCAACCGTATAGAATCCGGATGAACCAGATTGCGGTTTGACCGGCTCAGCTACTGGCCTGACAAAAGCCTGTGCTAAAAAATCGGGAATATCGGTCACTGCTGATTCGGGTTCTGCCGTTTTTTCAGACGGACGCGGCCGAATGGATCGTGTATCAAAATAGATAGGCCCTTCTTTTTGGGGTTTTGCGGCTTCGGCAGACTTTTCACGAGACGGTGCCGGCTCCCGATCAAAGCCACTGGCAATAACCGTGATCATGATTTCATCGGTCATCTCCGTGTCAATCACCGCTCCGAAAATGATGTCCGCGTCCGGGGAAACGGCATCGCGCACGATCGAGGCCGCCTCATCCACTTCACGGATGCGCATATCGCGGCCACCCGTAAAGTTAATGATCACGCCTCTGGCTCCGTCAATAGTGGTATCCAGCAGCGGGCTGTTGATCGCCTGACGAATGGCGTTGGCCGCCCGTCCTTCTCCGGATGCCCGTCCAATCCCCATATGGCAGACGCCAGCCTGAGTCATGATCCGCCGCACATCGGCCAGATCCAGATTAATTAATCCAGGTACGGCCACAAGATCAGAAATACCTGACACACCGTATTTTAAAACCTGATCGGCAAGGGTAAAGGCTTCGTCTAATGTGGTTTCATCCGTCGCGATTTCCAGCAGTTTGTCATTCGGTACAACAATCAAGGAGTCGACGTACTTTTCCATTTCCCGGATGCCCCGTTCAGCATTCTGCATGCGGCGTGAGCCTTCAAATCGGAACGGCCGGGTCACAACGCCAACCGTCAGAATGCCTAATTCCCGGGCAATCTGAGCAATAATCGGTGCGCCCCCTGTGCCCGTTCCGCCTCCCATGCCAGCCGTGATGAACAACATATCGGTTCCGCGAATCAATTGAGCAATCTCATCTTTGGACTCCGTTGCCGCCTTTTCGCCGATCTCGGGGTTGGCGCCGGCACCCAGGCCCCGCGTTATTTTTTCTCCGATTTGGACACGATTGCTGGCCTTCGTTCGCATCAAGGCCTGGTTATCCGTGTTCACCGTAATAAAATCGATACCTTGAACATCGCTGTCAATCATGCGGTCCACTGCGTTACACCCGCCGCCGCCAATCCCGATTACTTTAATCGTCGCAAAATGATCATTCTCCATACCAAAATTCATTTTATAATCTGACAAGACAACATCCCCTCTCCGTACTGCCTTAAGGCCGTTCCGGTTTTTTATCCGCCCGGATGCGGTCGCCTGATCAGCAATCCAAACCGTCAAAGTACACAGGACGGAATTTATTCTTGTTTCAATTTTACACTAAGATACCCATGCAAACAACATTTTGTGTTCTCTTTCGCGGTTTACAACGATATCTGCTCATTTTCTTCAGAATTTCAAACCGCTGTCCATCAAATCTGAGTTTTCAACCGGTTCTTTTTTGTGCCTTTGATCCCAGCGCTCCAACAAAAGTCTTCGGATTGTGGAGAAGTTGATGAAAATACGATTGCCAAAAGCAAAAACGGCTGCCAGGCTTAGTTCCAGGTCCAGCTGATCGCCCAGTGCAGCTAAAGCAACAGCAATCAAGGCATTCCCGATAAAGCCTGTGATAAATAACCTCGTATCAAAGCGATCCTGCAACGTCGCCGTCAGCGCGCCGATCACCGAGTCCAGTGCAGCCAGAATACCAACGGCAAAATAAGATGAATAGGCTGGCGGAATATGGACATTCAGGATCAGCCCAATAATCAAACCAAGCAACAGACCAAGCAATGGAAACATGGTTCTCCCCCCCTGCTATGAATCCGGGACAAAAGTTCTGCGGTCGCCTGTCAGATCCAATATGCCTTTGCCGCGTCCGGAAAGAACGCTCTGGTCAAGAGCAAAACGCAGCCACAGCATGTCTTCTGTCTGGCCTGACCGAATCTCAGCTAAAACAGTCATTTCTTCACCCGTTTCCGGAATGATCAGTGTTAAATAAAGCGTCCGGCCGCTGATTGGGCGAATTCCTTTAATCTGAGCCAACAAATTTGTTTTCGGACGCGGGTCTTTGTCAGCTTCAATGATTGAGCCCAATAAGGAAATGGCGCGGCTCAGTGATTCTGTCTGATCGACTTCCAACGGACGGCCGAGGATCATCGAACGCACCTGAAGGCCTTCGATCACGGGAATGCCGTCCGGCGGTTCTTTACAAATCTTCAGGGCGACTCCTTCTTTATCGATCATAACACAACCATCCGGAATGGTCAGCCACGCCACTTCTACCCGTTCTTCCAGAAAGATCCGAATCGCACCTGGGAAATCCAGGGTGACCGCCACATCACGGACGGTTGGAAAATGAGATTTGATCCGCTCTTCCACCGGACCATAGCGCAAGGCGGTCAACAGTCTGATTGAACCACCCAGCTCGCAAAAAAGGTGTTGGCCCGGCAAAAGGCCGGACGCAGATCGCAGCTGTTCTTGCGTGAGGGTACGCAACTGATCCGGCAGTTCGATTGATTGTAAATGAAAGGAGGGTAAAAACAAAACAGCAAGAACCAAAAAACCGGCCAGCAGGAAGGGGAAAAGCCGCTTGAGAAGGCTTTTTTTGGCCGGTTTCCTGATCATAGACTGTTGGTTCGCCGTTTTCATGGTTTTAAAATAGAAATCAATTGGCGGTAAATGGCTTGGCCTGCATCTGGACGAGCCAATCGCTTCGCCTGCTTTCCCATTTCGTCCAGCCGGCCCGGTTCAGACAACAGCCAATCAAGCTGTTTTTGCAGCCACTCAGGTGTCAGCTGATCGTCGGCACACATCAAAGCGGCACCGGCATCAGCCAGGATACGGGCATTTTGTGTCTGATGGTCACCGGCCGCGTAAGGATAGGGGACAAGAATAGCAGGGCGCCCCACGGCTGCAATCTCAGAACATGTCAAAGCGCCGGCCCGGCAAATCAGAAGATCGGCTGCCGCCATGTACAAAGGCATGTCATGTAGGTAATCAATCACTTTCAGCCAGTCGGCGAAAGCTTCTCCGGTTTTTTTCACTGTTTCATACTGTCTGCTGCCCGCCGCCAATAAAACAGAGGGCGGCGGCTTCCCTTTCAGCAGCTGTCTTTGTTGTGCCCAGCCGTTCAGGCCAAGGATGGCCTGATTGATCGTCCGGGCACCTAAACTGCCGCCAAAAGCCAGAATAAACGGCCGCTTGTCATCGATCTGCAACTGTTCCCTTGCCCATTGCCGATTCACCTCAAAAAACGCCGGCAAGACCGGATTTCCGGTGACCGTTACATTGGCTTTTTTAGGAAAATAACGTTCGGTCCCAGGGAAAGCGACACAAACGGCCTGGCTTTTGCGTGACATCAGGCGGTTTGAACGACCCGGCCAGGCATTTTGCTCATGGAGCAGGACCGGGACTCCGCAAGACGCCGCCGCCGCCACGACAGGACTGCAAACAAATCCGCCGGTTCCGATGACCGCGTCCGGACGCCATGTTCGGATCAAATGGCGACAGCTTCTTTTCCCGATCCAGAATGTATAGGCCGCCCGAAAGACATCAAGGGATAAACGAGCTGGCAAAGGACGGGCCGGGATGGTAAGAAAAGGAAAGCCCTCACGCGAAACCAGATCCTTTTCAATGCCTTTTTCCGTACCCAGGAAAAGGATCTCCGCGTCCGGCTCTTCTTTTTGAATCTGACGGGCTATGGCCAGCGCCGGATTCACGTGCCCGCTGGTTCCGCCTCCGGATAACATGTAGCGGCGCGCGCTCATAACCGCCCGCCGCCCCGTGAAGACGATTTTTTCTGATTTTTTGTGGATAAAACGCCCATAATCTGACGTTGACCGGTCCGGGATACGGCCAGAATAAAACCGATGGCCACAAGAAAAAACAAATTCGATGTGCCGCCGTAGCTGAAAAAAGGCAGGGAGATCCCGGTGGGCGGCAGAACATGAGTGGCCACACCGATGTTCAGGAAAGCCTGGATGCTGATCAACAGGGTATATCCGCCTGCCAGAAGAGCGGTAAAGGTGTTGACCGCGTTCCGGGTGATGCCGATTCCCATAAACATAAAAATCAAAAATAAAATAATCACCGAGAGGGTTCCGATCAATCCAAGCTCTTCGCCAATAATGGCAAAGACATAGTCGTTGTGCGCTTCCGGCAGATAATTGTATTTTTGCCGTCCCTTTCCAAGGCCGACGCCCCCCAATCCGCCGGATCCGATCGCAATCAAGGCCTGGTTGACTTGATACAGTTCATCGGCCGTCGCCTCTTCAGGATGAAAAAAGGTATTCAAACGCTGCTCAACGTGAGCAAAATTCTCGTTGATCGCTTCCTCATACCGCAGTTTCAAATCCTGATTCATGAAATTCGGCACCAGGCTGGCTGCCAAAAGAATCACCAACATCAAAACCAATAACTGCGTCAGGGCACTCAGCCAGGAATTCAGGCTGATCCCGGCGGTTAAGTATAACACAACGGTCAATGCACACATGATGATGGCGCAAGATAAATGGGGCTGCCAGGCAATCAGCCCGATCCAAAGCAAAAGGGCCAGGCCGGGCAGCAAAATGTCAAGCCAGCCGTCAGCCACGAACTGAATAAAAGAATTCCGAAAACGGAATTTACCGGCTTTTTTCCGCCGCTGCAGCATCGAACAATAGCCGGCAAAGCAAAAAACCATCGCAATTTTAGCTAATTCAGATGGCTGAAAGCTAAAAGAGCCGATGAACAGCCAACGGCGGGCACCGTTGATGACTCTCCCAAAAAATTTAACATAAAGAAGTAATCCGGTTGTGACCGCATAAAGCAAAAGCGACATCCAAAAATGATCAAAAAGACGAACCGGAATGATGAGCGCAATGAAAAGAGCAACAATCAGACCCAGGGTTGTGATGCCGCTTTGTTTCAAAACATAATACAGTGCGTTGCCTTCCCGTGAGTAGGCATCCGTCATGCTGGCGCTGAACAGCATGACGAGCCCGAAACAAACCATAATCAGGGTCACAATCAGGAGGCCGGCATGAATTTGTTTGGGCGGTGGCAGGGTCAAGCGATCGGAGGTTAAATGCCCGCTCTTTCTCATCGTTTCTTCAGGAGTGAAGGCAACAGGTTCTCTTTTCATGACACAACCCTTTTCAGATCATCAGCAAGCCCAAAAGGCAGCCAATCGCTGTGACGCCGGAAAAAACACGCACAATCTTTTTTTCAGACCAGCCGCCCAGTTCAAAATGATGGTGAATCGGTGACATCCGAAAAATACGCCGTCCGCCGGTCTTTTTGAAATAGGCAACCTGAATCATCACAGAAAGTGACTCAATCACATAAATCACGCCAAACAAAAGAATCAGCCAGGGCGCGCCGTACATCAGAGAAATACCGGCGATGCCGGCGCCCAGAGCTTGCGATCCCGTATCACCCATAAATACTTTCGCGGGGTGCCGGTTGAAAAACAAAAAGCCAATGCAGCCGGCCGCAATACAAAGCGAAACAAGAGCGGCTGCGAACGTTCCCTGAGAAGCCGGCAGCCAAAAGGCGCCCGCCGCCCAAAAACAAATGCCGACCAGCGTGGTGACCGAAGAAGCCAGTCCATCGACACCGTCTGTCAGATTAACAGAGTTGCTGGTGAAAAACAGCACCAGGATAACAAAAGCGGCATACAAAAGGCGATACCAGCCGGTCACGGGCAGAACCCGACCACTGAAGGGCATCAGGAAAAAAGCTTCGTCCGGCGACAGATACAAATAATACACGCTGAAAGCCGCGCTGAGAACAAGCAGGATCCGTGTTTTTTGCCGAACGGACAAACCTTTTTTTGAAACACGGACTTTGATCCAGTCATCAAGGAAACCGGCCAGCCCAAACGACAGCATCAACAAAATCAAAAAACCAGCCTGATCCGGAATGCTCTCATTTAGAAAACTGATCAATCCCAGCAAGGCCAGCGGCAACAGGAAAAAAAGGCCCCCGAAAGTCGGTGTGCCGCTTTTTTGCAAATGGCTCTTTGGCCCATCGTCCCGCACCACCTGTCCAACATTCAATCGGCGCAGAATCGGTAACCCAACCCAGCCGCAAAGCAAAGTCAGAATCAAAACCATGACGGCCATCAGCAGTGAAGTCAATAATTCAGGCCGGCTCATGAGTGCCGCTCCCCTTCTGCCGCCAGATGGCGGCCTGATTTTTCATCCAGCCGCTTTGTCAGTTGTAAAACAACATTCTCCATAAAAAAAGCGCGTGATCCTTTAATCAGGATAAAATCGCCCGGTTTTGCAGCCGCTGCCAGCCGTTCTGTCATTTCATTCTGATCCTGACAGACACAGGAAGGCAAATCAGGTGTCAACGATCTGGCCCCAATCAGATAGTCCTCGCCCTCAGGGCCATAAACGAGCAGCAAAGAAAAGCCATGCTTAGCTGCCAACTCGCCGACTTGCCGGTGCGCTTCAGAAGAAAAAGGCCCCAATTCCTGCATGCAACCCAATGCTGCTATTTTGCGATTTCCCCCAGCCAGCAAAGACAGCGCTTCAAAGGCGGCCTCCATCGACTCAGGCGATGCGTTGTAAGAATCGTCCATAATTGTGACGCCATGAATCTGAACGATTCGCTGGCGATTGCCCACAAGACCGCAGACACCGGCTCCAGCGGCAGCTGTCGCTAAGTCAACCTGAAGCCATCTGGCCACGGCTAAACCAAATAAAGCATTTCGTACATGATGCGCCCCAGGGTAAGGCAAGGTCACAAAAACCGACTCGTCCGCTGACTGTTCCGGTTGAATCGCACGGGCACAAAATGTCGTCTGTTTTTCCGTTACCTGAATGCTTTCTGCATGTAAGATCAGTTTCGGCAACGGATCTGATGAAAGCGCTTTTGTTAATCCCTGGCCGGTCTGACAAACAAAGGCCAGACGATTCTCTTCCGGCAGCTGCTTTGCTGCCTGCATCAGCAAGGGATCGTCTGCATTAAGAAGAATCAGGCCATCGCGCCGAAGGCCGGAAAGGATCTCCCATTTGGCCGAAAGAATGGCTTCGCGGCTACCCAGACGGCCAATATGCGACCACCCGATGCAGGTGATCACGGCAAGATCTGGATTGGCAATCCGGCTGAGCAGTTCAATTTCCCCCGGCCCGCGCATCCCCATTTCAAGCACGATGGCTTCAGATGATGGATCAGCAGACAGCAAGGTTTGAGGCAAACCAATTTCATTGTTGAGGTTACCTTCCGCCTGATGCACATGCATGGCCGGATAAAGGCAAGAAGCAATCATCTGACGCGTCGACGTTTTCCCAACACTGCCCGTCACGGCGATCACTTTTCCGCCGAGCTGCTGTCTGTAGCCCGAAGCCAGCGCCTGAAGGGCTTTTGTTGTATCTTCGACCAATAAAACAGGAATTTGTTTTTCCTGCGGGATGGATTGGATGGCTTTTTGATCATCGATCAGGACCGCTCCGGCCCCGCGACTTAAAGCCTGGCCAATAAACTGGTGCCCGTCAAAACGCTCGCCGTGCAAGGCAACAAACAACATACCAGGCTTTATCGTTCTTGAATCACAACTGATCCCGGAAACAGGCCATTGCCCGAAAGGGCCCTGGGTGTTCAGGACCTCTGCATGGCTCCAGGCCGCCAATTGCTCTAAACTGAACTCATGCATCTTGAACCGTCCTCAAAGCGGCCAAGCAGGCCGCGGCCGTTTCAGCATCGTCAAAATGGATGGTGCGATCTTTAAAAATCTGATAATTCTCATGTCCCTTTCCGGCAATGACGACCATGTCTCCTGCGCGGGCTGTCCTGATCGCCCAATCGATCGCCTCAGACCGGTCAACAATGACTTTGTACAGTCCGCCGGTTGGTTCGATGCCGGTTATAATATCCCGTATGATGGCTTCAGGATCTTCCGTTCGGGGATTATCTGAAGTGATGACGGTTAAATCAGCCAGTCGGCCAGACACCTCACCCATCTCGTAACGTCTGGATCTGGCGCGGTCACCGCCATTGCCAAAGACAACAATCAGCCGGCCTGAGACATAATCACGAAGCGTCAGGAGAAGATTTTCTAAACTGACCGCATTGTGCGCGTAGTCAACAATCACCTGAAAAGGCTGTTCTGTTGGAATGGGCTGAACCCGTCCGGGCACCGAAATATCGGAAAGACCGTTCCGAACCGAGGAAAGCGAGGCGCCGGACAAGCCGGCACAGGCAATCGCGGCCAAAGCGTTGGTCACATTAAACCGGCCAGGCATCCCGACAAATATCTCTCCCTGATACCAGGGCGTGATCAGTTCAAATTCAGTTCCAATGCGCTGATTTTGCGTCGCCTTACGTAAATTGACCGCACGTACATCGGCTTTTTCAGAAAAGCCAAAAGTGAGGCAGGGACTCTTGACGGCTGACCGAACCGTTTCATACTGCGGCATATCACGGTTGATCACCGCATTTTGACTCATGGTAAAAAGGCGCAATTTCGCCTCTAAATAGGAAGCCATATCTGCGTGTTCTCTTGGGCCAATGTGATCATGGTATAAATTCATAAAAGCGCCGGTATAAAAATCACAACCGTAAACGCGGTCCAGCATGAGCCCCTGAGAGGAGACTTCCATGACACAGCAATCCATACCGCGGTGAACCATTTCATCCAGCATGGCTTGCAGATCATACGATTCCGGTGTGGTTCGCGAAGCGAAACTGATCTGATCACCGATGATATTTGAAATCGTTCCAATCAGACCAACCCTTCTGCCTTCAGCCGCCAAAATTGCGCGTGTCATGTACGTGGTCGTCGTCTTTCCCTTCGTACCCGTCAAGCCAATCAATTCGATTTTTCCTGATGGATGATCAAAGAATCGATCTGATATGTGGGCCAGAGCCCGCCTTGTATCGGGGACACGCACCCAAGGTATCTTCAGACCTGCTACTGGTTTTTGTAGAATAATCGCTGAAGCAGATTGCTGTTCCGCCTGAAGAGCAAAAAGATGGCCATCCGTCACATAGCCTTCAATACAAACAAATAAAGCGCCTCGCCGCGCTTTACGCGAGTCATAGACGATTGTATCGATCGGGACGGATAAATCCCCCTGTTGATCCAGGATGGGAAGACCTTCAATTAATTCTGCAAACGTCATTTTCATGCCTCCGGTTTGATTAAGGTTCCTGAATGTTTATTTTATTCTGTTACACCGGATTGGGCAAGTTCTTCTTCTATCACAGCAAAAGTCAAAGCCACCACGTCACCTCGATAAATCGGTGCCGGCGCCTGCGGTTGCGCGATCTCGCTGTCAGGCTTTGGCTCCTGATCGTCTGTTTCTTCGGGCATGACAGTCGGTTCAGGCAAACCATCCGGGTTCTGGCGAGG
>JAGPFK010000319.1 GCA_018056585.1 Clostridia bacterium
CTATGCAGGCGTTATGGGGCAGGAAAATATCCGATCTTGCACACAGTCAGTTTACATACTCCAGGACCAATGCAGTAAAACAGGAACAGAGTTTGTTCAGAGACCGAGATTTTATCCGTCGAGCAAGACATGTTTGGCTTGCGGATACATGCTCAGGGAACTGCCGTTAAAAATGACAAGTTGGACATGCCCAAACTGCGGTGCGGAACACGACAGGGATGTGAATGCCGCCGTAAATCTCTTAAAGGTTGGGGCGTCAACCTAAGTGGAGAAAGATGTAAGACCCGTCCGAGCAGCTTTCGATGAACCAGAATCCCACAAATTCATTTGTGGGAGTACATCAAAGCAAGGTTTCATTGGCAGACACTGAATCACTTGCCCGAAAAAATGTTGATTTCACTTCATGGATCTGTTTATCTCCTATTCACTCTATAACTGGTATAATGATATTAAATTAAGGGCTGGGTGTCCTAAAGAGGTGATCTGAATGATGGAAAGCGAAAAGTATGCAGATAACATGAACAGACACCTGCTTCGACCGATGCCAGGGTCTGCCGGCTTGGGCCGGGCCGTTATTGGCGAAGATGAGATTCATTCTGTTACGGACTTGTTGAGAGATCCGGAAAAACTTTTCCGTTATCGCGGTCAGGAACCAACCGAGTCGTCTTTGTTTGAAAAGGAGCTGTCAAATAAACTGGGTGTTCGGCATGCACTTTTTGTCAACTCAGGTACGTCTGCTTTGACATGCTGCCTTGTTGGATGGGGCATCGGACCTGGGGACGAAGTGATCATCCCTGCCTATACGTACATTGCAACGGCTGCCGCTGTTGTGAATGCTGGTGCCGTTCCGGTCATCGCTGAAATTGACGCGTCTCTTGGATTAGATCCGCTGGATGTTGAAAGAAAAATCACTCCTTACACTAAAGCAATCATAGCGGTTCACATGCAGGGTGTGCCGGCCCGTCTGGAAGCGCTTCAGAGTATTGCGAGAAGACATCAGCTTATTTTGATTGAAGACGCATGTCAGGCGATCGGCTCAAAATACAAAGGCGCATATACAGGTATGACATCCCATGCTTTTGCCTGGAGTTTAAATTACTATAAAGTTATAACTTGTGGCGAAGGCGGTGTTTTTTTCACCAATGATGACACAGCTTTTTTAAGAGGTGTCTATCAGTCTGATCCCGGCACGCCCATGTGGGACAGTGACTTAAAAGGTGATTTGCATGAGCCGCCTTTCTCCATGGCCTGCTATAGGGGCAATGAGATCAGCGCAGCCATTGCACGTGTTCAACTCAGAAAATTGGACTCGATTTTGGATCACTGCCGGCGGATGAAAAAGGTGCTTCTTGAAAATCTTTCCGAGCCCATTCACTACATCCAACAGGACATGGATGATCCGGAAGGTGATTGCGGCATCTCTTTTGCTATGATCGCGGAAAGTAAAGAAGCAGCTCAGAAAATGAACCAGACTCTGACATCAGAAGGGCTTGAGATGGGTACGGTGTATAATGAAGGCTTTCCAGATCGGCATATTTATACATACTGGGATTCGATCCTGAGCAAGCGGGGAACAACCTCCCAAAACTATCCATGGGGCGATCCAAATTACAAAGGCAATGTTTCTTACAGCAAAGACATGTGCCCCCGTACATTGGATCTTTTAAGCCGATGTTTGCGCCTCAGCATACACCTTAATCTGAATGAACAGCATATGCAAAAGATTGCAAACCTGATCAACCGCGCGGATCGCAATCTGTAACCGGCTGCAATCATGAAATTTTTTGATTGTCATGTCTGTTACGGATTCGATAAAGAGAATCGATTTCCCGGTTTTGTTCCATCCCTGACCGATTTGCTGCAGGAAATGGACCGTGCCGGTGTAGAGGGGGCAGTTGTCAGCAGAACGGAACAGCTGACGACGTCGCCACAGCTTGGAAACCAGCTGCTCGCAGATGATTTATATGGTCAGGAACGTTTTTTTGGCCTCTGGGCAATTGTTCCGGTACACACAGGAGAGATTTCAGGGCCCCGTCAGATTCTTTCCGAGATGAAGCAAAGTCGTATCATTGGTTTTCAGCTCTGTCCTGCGCCGCTTCGTTTCCTGCCGAAGGTTTTTGCGCTTCGCGAATGGCTTGATCTGGCCGTAGCGCATCGCATACCGATCTTTGTGAACACGGAGCAAGGTTGCAGCCTGGAAGCACTGGCGGATTTATTGGCGTGGTACCCTGATCTGATTATCGTTTTGTCGTATCATGACGTCTGGCCGTCTGATCGCCTGCTCCGGCCCTTTATTTCCGAGTTCCCTTTTGTTCATCTGGACATCACCAACTTGTTTACAGCCAGGAGCCTTGAGTCTTTGACTCATTTGTATGGTGCCCGGCGTTTGCTGTTTGGCAGTGGATTCCCGAAGGCATATTTCGGTTCCAATATGATGATGATCCGACAGGCGGATATTGCCGTTGAGGATAAAGAAGCCATTGCGTCCGGTAATTTGCTTCGATTAATAGAAGGAATCGCATATGATCAACCATGATTCAAACCTGGCTCAACTATTCTTTGAACAGGGAAGGGTAAAAGATTGCCCAATATTTGATCTCCATGCACACATGGGTCCTTTTTACGGAGGTTATCTGCCTGCCCATACGCCAAAAGCTATGATCCGTCATATGGATGAAGCTGGGG
>JAGPFK010000320.1 GCA_018056585.1 Clostridia bacterium
ACGGAGTTTCCAGTAACATATCAACCTCTTTAAAATATTCTTTTGTCTCATCATAAACCAGGCCGTTGATCCTTGCAACGTCTTAAAAAAAACCGGCATATCTTTTCAGCTTCCTCTGGTACAATAGAAAGTGGGTGTGGCTTTTTTTGCCTTGAAAGGAGTCAGAGAAATGGATTTTTTACAGTTAGCTAAAAAACGTTATTCAACACGCAGCTTTTCAGATCGTCCGGTCAGTCAAGACGATCTTATGCTGATTCTGGAAGCAGGACGTGTTGCGCCGACTGCGGCGAATCGGCAACCGCAGCGCATGGTGGTGATTCAAAGCAAGGAAGGATTAGAGCAGTTGGGTCAGGCGGCTCGATTGTATGGGGCACCTCTGGCTATTTTGGTTTGCGCCGATCACCGAGAAAGCTGGAAGAGGCGCTCTGATGGAAAAGATTCGGCTGATATTGACGCCAGTATTGTGACGACGCATCTGATGATGCAAGCGACGGATCTGGGATTGTCAACCCTTTGGATCTGTGCCTTTGACCCGGAAAAAGTGCGCAAGCAATGCCGGCTGCCCGATTCAACAGAACCGATCAATCTTCTGGCCATCGGCTACGATGCCGGACCAGCCAAGCCGGCCGACCGTCATGCAACGGAGCGAAAACCCCTTTGCGAACTGGTTGTCTTTGAGCATTATTAATCTGACTATTGGAGCAGGAAGAAGTGATGACTTGAAAAAGAAAGAGCATTCATTTCTGCCTGGGATATTTTTCATATCGGTGGCAAGCCTTGGGGCTGAAATTGTCCTGACCCGCCTGTTTACGGTTGCCATGGGTTACCCGTTTGCTTACCTGATCATCAGCCTTGCGCTGTTAGGCTATGGTGCGGCCGGAGCCTTTCTCAGGGTTTTTCCGGACCGTTTCTCCCTTTTGAGCGAAAAAAGGCTCGTTCTTTGTCCCGCCCTGTTTTCGATCGGCCTGATCCTTGATTATTTACTGGCCAATCAGATTCCTTTTGATCCAGTTGCTATTTTATGGGACGGTAAACAGCTGCTTCATCTGTTTTTGATTTTGCTTTTGCTATTGATCCCTTTTTTCTTTTCAGGATTGACGTTGGCCGCCTGTTATACGATCCTCATGAAAGACCTGGGCAAATGCTATTTTTCAGATCTGGCCGGGGCTTCTTTGGGTTGCCTTTTACCATTGATTCTTTTCTATCATGCATGGGATGAAAGGATTTTATTGATCCTCGCTGCCTGTGGCTTTTTATCCATGTTTTTCTTTGCCCTTTCGTTTCACAGCCGCCCGCTGTTGTCCATCATAGCCGTCTTCATTTGTTTGATTGCCATCGCTGCAGCGCCTGATTTTTTATCGGTCAGAATTTCTCCTTACAGCGATTTAATGACGGCTCTCAGATCCGAACAATCACGAATCATCAAAACAGAATGGAACGAAATCGCAAGAATGGATCTGATTGAAAGTCCGACCGTGCGTTTTGCGCCCGGCTTGAGTCTTCGGTATCCAGATCCCTTGCCGGAACAGCAAGGCTTGACCGTTGATGCCGATCATCTGCAGGCTTTGACAGCGATCAGCGATGGGAAGATGGATTTTCTTCAGCATTTACCGTCTTCGCTGCCCTATTGTTTGAGCCGTCCGGAGCGGGTCTTTATTTATGATTTTGGCGGCGGGCAGGACATCCTGGCCGCATGCTATTTCGGTGTTCGTCAGATCGACGCGGGCGAAAGAAACAGGAGCATCATATCCGCTTTTGAATCATTTTACGCCGCGCAGCCGCAGTGGCCGTCTTTTTCATCTGATGGCTCTACGGTCCAGATTATGAACATAGACGGCCGGCGTTATTTAAAATCAGGCGTGTCTTATGATTTGATTGTTTTACCGCTTGTTCAGACATGCGGATCAAGTGGCAGCCTTTTTTCCACAGGAGAAGATTATCGCTTCACGATCGAGGCGATAAAAGATTACAGGGAAAGCTTAACCGATAATGGTATTTTGTGTATCAGCCGTTATCTGGAACCTGTTCCGGCTGAAGCCATCAAATTGCCGCTGACTTTGATTTTGTCACTTGATGAAAAAACCGACGCTAAAAAATGCCTGATTGCGATTCGAAGCTGGTCCACCTGGACCGTTTTGCTCAAGAAAAGCGCGTTTTCCCAAGCGGAAGTCAAAGCCACGCGAAGCTTTTGCGATGAAAATGGCTTTGACCTGATTTATTGCCCGGGCGTAACAGAAGCTGAAACCAATCGGTACAACCAATTTGCCGAACCCATTTACTATCAAATCTGGCAGGCATTGCTTGACGAAGGCAAAAGACAATCTTTGGTTTCTCAATCCCTCTTCTATGTCTCGCCGGCGACCGACGATGCGCCATTTTACCACTGCTTTTTCTCATGGGATCGGATGAATCGATTGTTTGATGCGACGACCGGGAGTTGGCGCATCCTGATACAAGGTGGTTTTTTGACGCCCGTTTTGTTCATAGAATCTGCTCTTTTGTCATTTGTGTTGATCTTGCTTCCGGTCTGGGTCCGAAAGAAGGAAGAGAAAACGCTGCTTTCTTGGCGAGCTAAAGGAACCGCTTTGATTTATTTCTTCATGATTGGAATTGGTTTTATGTTTCTTGAAATCACTTTGATCAGCAAGCTGGTTATC
>JAGPFK010000016.1 GCA_018056585.1 Clostridia bacterium
GGTCAAGGTGCCGCGGAAAGTCATTTCGACCGGCAGCCCCCCCGCGGAAATCACAATCACAATCTCATCATCCTTAAAGGTGAGTGTTCCTGTCGCGATCTCGTCTGTCACCTTGATAAAATCAGTACTTGAGTTCAGATGCTGCAGTCTGACCTGAATCGGCTGGGCTGTCTCTTCAGGTGCCAGCACATCCAGTTTGCAGTCGATAACAGTCCCTTCTATGGAAATCGAAATTTCATCAGTGACTTCTGTTTCGAAAATCTGAGCAAAGAACCGGGCTGCGATATTGATAATTTTGTTTAATAGGGTATCGATCATGCCAGCCTCTTCAATCGTATAACGCAACTGCCAGGTTCCGAAAAGATCCAGTGCTTCAACGGGCGAATTCGCTTCCCCAACCGTCTTATTCGTTTTTTTATCGATCAGGGTCAATGTCAGGGCATAATGGCCATCTTTTTCATAAGCATAGCGAATAACCGGCTCATTGGTTACAATCGGGTCTTTTCCGTCACCAAAATCCCACCTGTATTCTGCTTCGGCCGGTCCTCCTTTGACTTTCGCAGAAAAAACGGACTCTTGCCCGCACAATACGCGGGGCGGATGATCCAACACGATGTCGGCCTGATTTTCATATTCAATCCGGACGCGTTTAAAATCAGTATATTCTTCTGTCGCCGAACCTGCTCCCTCTTGATGCATGATTAAGAAGCCAAGGTTTAGGACACCCGTTTTATTAAGGGTGAAATCAACTTCTTCCTGCGTTCTTACGGACTGGCTACCCTGCAATTCCGGAGGATACCCTTCAAAAACAGTCACCGTCATGCCGCCACTGAAAGAAGTCGAAAAACGCAGCCTCAATTTCCCCTTAAGATTCTTGCCGGCTTTTTCGGTGTCTTCTGACGTCAGCTTAAGCTCATCTTTCAACGTGACCCATTTTTCTTTTCCTGTTTTGGGGTCGACTGATGAGAGATATTCAATCTGATAATCAGGAAAAAGATCTTGGCCGATTTGGCCTTTCAGCATGTCTTTGTAACGCTCTTGTATCAGATCGTAGTCGATCAATGATGTTTTGGCCAGATACCAGGTTTTTGTGTAAAGGAAACTTGCACCGGAAGCAATATCCTGCGCATTGGCCCCCGAGCTGTATGGCATAAATGTTCCTTCCGGGTCATAGACAATAAATCGATCGCTTTGTCCTGGATAATTGGGATCTGCCACATAAATCCGGCAGTTTTCAATCCGATAGGCGATCACGGCATGAGATCCGGATATTGTTGTTCCGCCGGATGATTGTAAGCCGCTGATACAAACAAATTGCGGTTCGCCGGTCAACTGCATGGCAAAAGCAAAAGCGGCAAAAGTGTAGGGATCTCTGCCCTTGCCTGCGTACATTTGCAATTTTCGGCTGTAGGAGTCCCATGCCAGTTCTTTTTGGATAACCGAAGCAAAGCGCCAGCCCCAAGAATCATCGAAATCAAAAGATGGGGTTTTGAATTCAGACAGATTATTGTCAAAACGGCCATAAAGGTGCGGCTCACCTTGTTCCTGGCAGATATTCGTATCGTAAAACATCGCGGTCAGGCTTTGCCCGGCACAGTGTCCGTCAGGGCAGATCGAAGAACCACGATTTTCAAATTGCCAGTCATCAAGACCGGGACGAAAAGAAGTGTCGGCAGAGAGTTGCATCAGGGACGAAAGATCGGTTGAAGCTACAACCAGATCCGAAAAATGACACGTCACCAGCGTGATATGATCTTCGTTCAGCTCCGAAAAGGGGATGCCTTCCAGTGCACCGGTCTTGCTGTTGTAATAAAAGCCCATTGCGAACCGGCCTTCTTCCAGATGGATCGGAATGGTCAGTGTCATGGGTTCTTTTGAAAAAGCATGATGATTATCGATCGAAATAACAGGGGTAAGCAGTTCCACTTCCTTGCCCAGTTGATGCGACGTGACCGGACGGGCTGTAATTTTAAATGTCTGTGTCTTTTCGTAAGCTCCGGCCGGTACTTCAAGGCACATTCCATCCAGCTCATCTCCCGGATTGTCAACCGTCAATGTTCCGCCGTCCTTGCCCAGGCTCGCCTTCGCCAGTGTGTAACTTCTCCCGCTTTCGATCACATCACTCCGTCGTAAGAGAGAAAATGCAGACACAGCCGACGCGACGACCAGTACAACAATCAAAAAGGCAATCAGACAGCCATGTTTCTTTTTCGGGCGGCGAGGTTTCCCGGCTGATGCGGCCATCCTGTAATCAGGGGTCACGGATTGCCAGTAAGGCAAGGCCTGCTGTAAAGTCATCCATCCTCCGCCGGCCATTTGAAACAGATCTTCTGGCAGCAGCTGGCTGTTCTTGTTCATTTCCAACAGTTGCCATTCCTCGTAGGGGCCATATTGCTGCCCGCCACGACCAATATACCATGCTGACATGGGCCCACCCTCTTTCCCGCTTTGGTTGCCCTTTTCATTATTCATATCACAAAATAATTATAGCATTTTTCTTAGCAAAGACGAGTAATCACCCTCGTTGATCAGATCATCACTCAAAAGGAAACAAAAGGCCTATTTCCTTTCGTATAGCATCCAGCAGATCCATCACATCGATTGTTTGCTGCCAACTCATGAGCGGACTTTCCAATAATCCCTCGTCAAGGCAACGCATCACTTCTTCTGCTTCATAATTAAAACCGGTCCCGCCTTCCACCAAACAGGGATCCGTGATCACCTCATTTGGCCATTCATCATCCCGGCTGTGAATCATGGCCTTTTCCGGGTGATAAAACTCCGGTATTTCGATCATCGCTCGTTCACAATAGAGTGTCGCCGTTAAACGGGTCTCCTGGATGATGCTGGACCTGAGAACAGCCATAGACCCATCTGAATATTGAAACAAACAGGCTGTCATTCCGTCAACACCTGTTTCAACCGGCGTGGACAAAGCCTTCATCTGACAAGGTTTTTCACCCTTCATCCAGGTCGCATAAGACACACAATAAACGCCGACATCCAGAAGGCTGCCGCCTGCCAGATGCGGCGCGTATAAACGATTTTCCGTATCGGTTACTTTCTTTTCTGAAAAACGGCCAAAGCCAAAATCCGCCTCAATAAGGGTCAAAGGACCAAACACACCGCTATCAACAATTTTCTTAACCTGACGGTTAACCGGGAAAAAACGCGTCCACATCGCTTCCATAAAAAATTGTTTTTGCGTGCGGGCTTCTTGTATCATCTGACGGGCCTGTCTGCCGTTGACGGCAGCCGGCTTTTCGCACAGAACAGCTTTTCCGGCTGTCAGAGCCTGTCGTGTCAGTTCACAGTGAAAGGGGTGTGGTGTCGCAACATAGACAACATCGACATCCGGATCCTGCATCACCTCTTCATATGAACCATAGGCATGCAAAAATCCGTATTGCGAAGCAAAGTCTTCTGCCCGATGAGATGAACGGGACCCAACTGCAGAAAGTCTTGCTCTCCGACAACGCGACAAATCGGTCAGGAAACGATGGGCAATCCGCCCTGTACCAAGAATACCCCAGCCATATTCTTTCATACGGCATACTCCTCTTCAATCTGACGTTTGGCTGTTCATATTTCCGGGATCACCACTTCGATTTCCCGGCCCAGTTCGGCAGACCTGGCAATACCATCAATGATGGCTTGATTGATGAGAATCTGACTGCTGGGAACAGGAGCTTTACCATGGGTCAGAATCGCATCAAGAAAAGAACGGATCTTTCGATCAAACAGATCAGGCCCTTTACTTTCAATAAGAGGGATAACCGTTTCAACCTGGCTTCCGGCCACATCATGGTAGAGTGTCATCGGGCCGCCGACTGTCCCATTCCAACATTCGGTTGATGGAATGCGCAGGCCGCCTTTTCTGCCCAGTATAATGGTATCGCCAGGCGTATCAAGGTGCATAGCCCAGGAGATGCGAAAGTCAAGAATGATACCACCCTCCAGGCGGATGAAAGCAGCCGCAAAATCATCAACATCAAAACGGGCTGCGTTTTCAGGCAAAGCATAGTCTGGGTTTTTTCCAAAAAAATCAGAAGTATAGCCGGTAATCGTTAAAGGCTTGGGATAACCAATGGCATGAAGAACCATATCCAATGAATAACAGCCAATATCACCCAGTGCCCCTATACCTGCTGTCTTTTTTTCAATAAATGTGCCGTTTGGAATCCCTCTTCTCCGACCGCCGCCTGTCTGAATATAATAAACATCACCCAAAGCACCGGAATCAACGATTTTTTTAATCATTTGCATGTTGGCGTCGAAGCGGGGCTGAAATCCAATTGACAAAATCCGGCCACTGTTTTTCTCAGCCCGAACCATGGCCACTGCTTCATCCAATGTAACGCTCATCGGTTTTTCCAGAAGAACATGGACACCTTTATTCAGCGCATCAACGGTGCACTCCGCGTGTGTTGCATTGTAGGTGCAGATGCTGACGGCATCCAGCTTTTCTGCTTCGAGCATGGCTTTGTGATCAGTATAGCAACGAACATTCTCGACATTCCAGTCCGTGAAAAATTTTTCTGCTTTCCCCGGGATCAGATCGGCGCCCGCTACTATCTCCACATCTGACATGCGCTTATAGGATTGAATGTGCGCCCTGGCAATCCGGCCGGTCCCTATGATGCCAACTTTCAGTTTTTGAGCAGTATCAGTAAGTGTTTTCTCGCTTTCTTCCTTTTGATGCTGCGTTAGAATATCGTCTTTTACTTTCATCATCCGAGTGCCCTTTTTGCCTTTCGAAGTATTTTAAATCAATTATACACCATGCCGTGTGAAGACCTCTGTTTTTTGATGTGTATAAACAATTTTGCACTCATTAATCGAGAACAATAGCTTTGTGAACATGGTAAAATAGAAATGAACCATTGGTTTGCCCCGGTTTTTTACCGTGATGTTTTATACACCCAATATTGAGGAGGTTATTGTCATGGAAGATGTAACTGTTGTCCGCTTGACGGCAGACGATTATGATGCGGCTATGGACTTCCTTAATCTTGTCTTTAGCCAGGCTGGCAGGCCTCATGATTTTGAAAAAATACTGCCGAAAATGTGGGTCATGGATGATGAACATATGGGAAAGCATCTGGCCATCAAAGAAAAGGGCCGGATTCAGGCTATTTTAGGTGTTTACCCGCTCAAAACCATCATTAATGGCCAAACTTTCATGTTCTCAACTGTTGGGAATGTCGCGACACATATCAAGTACAGAAGCCGCGGCTACATGACACGTCTGCTTGATGAAGCCATGCTTGAACTGGACCGCATCGGAGCTGACGCGGCTCGTCTGGAGGGGTTGCGTCAGCGGTACAATCGATATGGATTTGAAAAAAGTGGTTCCTTATATTCCTATACTTTAAGTGCCCGCAATATCCGCGCCTGTTTCGGGGATTTGCTTTCAGATGATATTCGCTTTGCGCAAATACATGCCGAAGACACCCCTCTTCTCAAGCAGGCCTGGGAGTTATTTTATTGCCGGGAGATGGCCGTTGACCGAAACAATCTGAATGACTTTTTCCTCACTTTACTGGCCTGGCAGAATCAACCCTGGGCGGCTTTTGATCCTGATGGTCACATGATTGGCTATTTATGCGCATCCAGCAACTTCACTGAACTTGCAGAGCAAGTCGCTGACAATACACAGCATCTGGTTGAAATGCTCTGCGCCTGGGTTATGCAGCATCAGTTGGATTCTATTACGTTTAGTTTGGCTCCCTGGGAATTGTCCGCCAGCCGAACATTCAATCGGATTTGTGAACAATTTTTCATTTTACCGGCCAGCCAGTTTTTGATTCGGAATTTCGCCGGATTAACGGACGCCTTGCTTGCCATTCAGGCGAGACTTTTATCTCTGCCACCTGGCGAAGTGGTTCTTTCCATCGATGACTATGGCAGCATTGCACTGCAAGTCGAAGGGAAAAAAGGGCGCTGCATCAAAACCCAAGAAGAGGGGGAACTGCAAATGGATCGGCTGACGGCAACCCGCTTGCTTTTTGGCCCTATGCCGCCGTCCACCGTGATTCAGCTGCCTGATTCTATTGCCCCCTTGCTGAATGCCTGGTTACCCTTGCCGTTGTCATGGAGTGGACAAGATCGGGTGTGATTCGGCAGCCGATAAAAATACAAATGGTAAGTATTCGTGAATATGACCATTGGAAACCGGGGTGAAAAATGGTAAAATTAAATAATGAATCATAATTTGAAGGCAATAACACAGCTTTTTGTCTGTTGAATAGGCCTTGTTTATGAATATAGATCTCACAGGTCGTACCTTTTATTGGATTTTGAACGGAATACAAACAGGCCGAAAGATCGGGCGGTCTGTTTGAGGCTCATAGCGACCTGTTTTGAAGAATCGAGGAGAAGAATGTTTCAAATCAATGATTATGTGGTACTCGGCTCAACAGGTGTTTGCCAAGTTGTTGATATCTGTAAAAGCCGGTCAGAAGATGGATTGGATCGCACGTACTACGTCCTGAATCCCGTTCACGCTCAGGGGCTGGTTATTAATATGCCGACAGATAACCAAGCCATTGTCATGCGCCGGATTATGACCAGGGATGAGCTTGATGAATTATTAAGCTTGATTCCTGGTATCGAAAGCGAGTGGATTCGTCATGGTAATTTACGGCGATCCATGTTTACTGAGGTGTTGCAATCGGGTGACCAGAAGAAATTAATTTGGATGATCAAGACACTTTATATCCGTCGGGCCAATCTTGAAAAAAATGGGAAAAAACTGTCCAGCTTAGATGCAGAGGCGTTAAAGTCAGCAGAAAAGATGCTGTTTTATGAGCTTGCGCTCGTTCTGGGAATCGATCCTGAAGAAGTCCCGCCTTTTATTGAAAAACAAATTGGTTTATAAACAGTCTGAAAACGAGTGTTTTTAACCCGCGCCAGTTGACGATCTGATTGGTGAAAGTTAAGATAGAGGCAACGATTAGTCGCTTGTGCTTTTACAGGTCTGTCATCAGGAGGTTGTATGATGTATTGCGGTGAAACAAGAAACCCTGTTCTTGTCGTTGTTCTCAGCATTGTGACATGTGGGATATATCAGATTGTGTGGCTGTTTATGGTCAGCAACGAAATCAACAACGCGGCAGGCGAAAAAAAGATCGATCCTGTGATTTACTTCTTGCTGGGGCTTCTCTGCTTTCCTTTAATGTATGTCGGTATGTATAAAATTGACGAAGCACTCTATGAACTGAATATGAAGGCCGGCTTACCTGCTGAAAAACATTTTATCATCTGGCTGCTTCTCAGCCTGATTGGTATCGGTTGGGCATTTATGGCCTATCAGGTCCAGGAACAGCTTAATCTCCTTTGGGCTCAGGCTTCTGCGCCTGCTGGATAAATGAGCGGATGAGAAAAAAGCGAGAGAGTCGCTTCTTCAAAAAAGCACTGCGCTCCGCCGAAGCATGGTTTGCACTCGGCGCTTTTCTTTTAGCTTGGGCCACGACCGGCACAGGCTGTTGGATTCGATCAACAATAGGCCTCCCCTGCCCAGGGTGCGGCATGACTCGCGCTTTATGGGCTGCATTAAGAGGCGATTGGAATACCGCCTGGCGCATGCATCCGCTTTGGTGGCTTATGCCCTTCATCCTGGCGGCCGTGATCTTTATGCAGATTTCGAAAAAGCAGACCAGGAGCTCCCTCATAAACCTGGTTTTCGCATCTTTAGCTGTTTTATTTGTAGTTGTTTATCTCATTCGAATGGTCCTTTATTTTCCCAATCAGGAACCGATGACCTGGAACAAACAGGCGTTCTTGATCAGGATTGGGCGCCGGCTTTTATCTTTATTTTTCGGATCGCATCAGTTTGAGGGCTGAGCCAGCTGGAATGTGTAAATTTTCAAATAAAAGCAAATGATCGTCTTTTTTGAAATCGACCGGATCCTGGTCAAGAAAGGCCTGATGGATCTTTGCTGATTCAGGGATAGAAAGAGAACGAAGTGGTAAACAGCCGCCTTCAACGGCCAATTCGACAGACAGATCAACCCAGCGGATTTCACCCCAAGCGGCATCAACGGACCAGAAAAATTGTTGAGGGCAGGCACTGTGCAGGGGCATAAAAGATAAATGCTGTCGTGTCATATCACAGGTAAAACCACTATAGGCCAGAAGCAGAGCATAGGACGCCAGGGAGCGGGCATAATGGCTGCCGCATTCAAACTCATTCCAGGGATTGCGTTTTTTACCATCGTAGCGGTCACGAACAGCACCAATAACCGTAAGACCTTCTTTTTCAAGACCTCGTAAAATCATGTGTATCCCGGCCTGGTATTCAAAACCATGCATGGTCTCTTCGCTGTAGGGAACAGGAATAATCGGTTTGTAACGTCCTTCAGGCCAGGAACAGATGGTTGTGCCCGCTTCATCATTTACACAGTAAATCCGGCAAGGATTAAACAAGTCGCGAACCGATTCATGATGGTTGTAACGATAAATAGATCTCAAAGCCGATTTCACTTTATCCGCATCAAAAATATCGCCCAGTCCGATCAAGTCACTATGCCACTGTGCCAGAACCTGGTCAATGAAACATCCTTCTTTGATCTGATACTTCAGTTCCCCGTCTTCTTCGTTCCAATAGGCTTCACGGATATCAGCACCAATCAAAGTGTCAGAGGTATACAAATCGAGGACAGACGCATCTTTCAGATCTATTTTCTGTACAAAATACTCACCGTTAAAAAGCTGTTCATTT
The DNA here is from genome assembly GCA_018056585.1 of Clostridia bacterium. Taxonomy (GTDB): domain Bacteria; phylum Bacillota; class Clostridia; order Saccharofermentanales; family UBA5734; genus JAAYBY01. The sequence continues at coordinate 8,723 of JAGPFK010000016.1, forward strand.
ACAAAAAGGCGGCCGCGTGCAAAAATATCACGATAGAGGCCGGCAGAAGCCTGATCCCCCAGAGCGCTCGCCATCTCTGAGCCTGCCAGCAAAGCAGCCAGATAAAATCCGGAGAGCCAAGAATTGGGCCCGAAAAGTTCCATGTCCAAGGTATGGTGCTGACGTCCTGATAGATACCCTTTTTGCTCCGGATCCCAGTGATCTTTATTTTCAGGGGACCAGGCATATTCCAGCGATTTTTTCACTAAAGGCCAAAGAGAACGCAGCCAGTCTGTATCTCCGCTGATCCGCCACTCGCGATAGACCTTCATAACACCGCCCATTTGCCCGTCAACACAGGCCCTGAAGGATGAAGGTGCGCGGCCCAGAGGCAATTGCAGGCGAAAGGGCATCTCCCCTGTCGGAAGCAGATTGTATTGGTAATCGAGGTTTCGCATGGATCGTTCAAGGGATGGATACAGGTAGGGCAGCGCGTAAGCATAATTCCAGACATGGGTACAGGAGCCCTCGCAGCATCCGCATGTCGCATGGCAGCCTTCAAATCCATAAAAAGAACCGTCCGGTAAGCGGAGGCAGGTCGGCGATCGCAGTACGGATAAATTCGATACAAGTGCTTCGAGCGCGACCTCCGGCAAAGAGGAGCGATAAAGAATGTGCATAAAACGCTTTGTTTCATCTTCCAATAGATCCCAGTTTGCCTGTGCATATAGATTAGCCTGAAGCGCATCCGGAAACATCAAAGCGTAATAATGCTTCCATACGTTTTCCCCCTCTTCGGGTGGATTCCAATCATTTTTCGCATTCGGGAAATACCAGCTCAATACGAAGCGCAGGCGGCCTTTCTCCTTTGGTTTCAAAGTCATGCGGGCTGTTAACGTCGCCATGGATTCATCTTGCTCTTTTCGTTTTTCAAGGGGATAACGCCTGTTTCTCAGATCTCCAGGTGTGGTAAAATCGCGCCAAAACAAATTGAGGCTATCGAACCAGGCACCATGAAACCAATCTTCCTGAAAACTGACTCTTTCAGCACAGACAGAAAAAGCAAGTTCTCCATAATCCGGATCATTTTGATCTGAAAATGTGCTTTGCTGCCGCATAACATGCACCAAGCCGGATTTGTGATGCGTGTTGTATCGCTTGCCTCTCAATGGATTGCAAACGGAAAAAGCCAGGATAAAATCCCTTATTCCGTCGGCTGTATTGGTCACTTCAAGCTCAAAAAACGCACAAGGCAGGCTTGAACGATCGGCATCAAGGGGAATCATTGGATTAAAAGCCAAAAGAGCTACCTCGCCCGGGAATGTCTCATCCGCGAAATCGATTCGGGCCATGGGATAAGTCCCTGTAAAAACGGCCTTTCGAAAATGCGGCACACCAGCCAGCAATTCACGTGGCGGACCGAAACCAAAATTCTTCTCGCCACCTGTATAAGGAGGTGGTAAGTCACTGTTGATCACCCGTGCGTCAATCACCTGACCGGTTTCCTCTACCTTTATAGCAAAATGAGAAAAACCATTCAGGCTGTTCTTGTTGGGCCTTCCAAAAATCTCCCAGTCAATGAGGCGGCCGGTCCCGGACAATCCGATTGAGCCGCTCCCAATACCGCCGATTGGAAAAGATATTTCATTGAGATACTCATTTTCATAAACAAAACGACTCATGGGACTGCCTCCTAAAAGGGTATTGTTTTGAGTTCTAGAAAAGCCGGTTTCAAACCCTCGGAAACCGCTGTGACAAGAATATCGCCAGGCTTTTCTCCTGATAAAACAATAGCCAGCAAGCGCCCTTCATAGCTTCGGCGCGTATGCCCCCGATACGGTTCTTCAGAGCATGGATCGCCGCTGCCTAAGGCCAGCAGGCGGCCATTCCCTGAGACAGCAACGGTGACCGGAACAGTTGGTCTTCTGACTCTCCGTCCTTTTTCATCTGTCAGAGTCACCACAATATAAGCTAAATCCTGGCCTCCAGCAATCCATGGCCCTGATTTTTCTGCTTCAAGCTGGATTTTTGCAGCCGGTCCCGGCGTTTCCAGGATTGTCTGACCGACCAATGTTTCTCCATCAAAGGCTTGCGCTTCCAGAAAACCCGGTTCATAAGGCACCTCAAACGTGCACTGACAGCCCTGTTCCAGGGTACATGACTGGCTGCCGATCAACCGTCCGTTGCAGCTCAGACGAATTTCCGGTGCATTTCCGTAAACAACGACCTTTACATTCTGCCCGGTCTGTTCCGGCCAGTCCCAGAATGGTAAAACCTCCGGCCACCCCCATGCCGAGATGTTTGCTTTGGTTTGATCACGATCCGGACGCAAAACAGCCAAATAAGGATTTTTACGAACGCCCCAGACGCACTGACGCAAAGCCAATTGCGGCCTGGGAAAGCCACAGATGTCAAAATCACCGCAATTTGCCTGATGCCATGGATATTGCCCTAAAAAGGCCTGATTTTCATCATACCAGACATGACCAATACCGGCTTCTCCAAGATAATCAAAAGCCGTCCAGACAAAATCACCGATGACGTGCGGCATCTTTGAAATGGTTCGCCAGATTTCAGCCGTCTGCATCGGGAAGCTTTCCGTGCCGCAAATGATCCGTTCCGGAAAGCGTTTTGCGTCATCCTCATATCGCTCCAGCATATAATTGTAACCAACAACATCAAGCGGTTTTACAAAGTCTCTGGTTCGTTCGCCCCATAGATCGCTCTCTTCTATTTCGCTTTTAACATTGCTTTCTAAATTGCTGAATTCGGCGTCCGTACTGAGGCCGCAAAGCGCATTCGTAATCGGCCTGGTTGGGTCATGGCGGCGAATGATTTCAGCTAACCGTGCCGACCAAAGCGCGCCCTGGTTGCGCCCGTCCCGTTCCGGGATCTCATTGCCGGTTGACCACATCATGACTGAAGGATGATTACGGTCACGCAGCACCATCGCTTCCAGGTCTTTTTTAAAGTCGC
>JAGPFK010000321.1 GCA_018056585.1 Clostridia bacterium
TTTTATCATCTTGGGCACCAGTCCGCAAGTTGAAACAGAAACATGGCGCAGACCAATATTCAGGCCATCCGGGCGATTGATGCGGCGGATGAACCGGATGACCGCATCATCATTATCAAGCGGCTCGCCAATTCCCATGATCGTCACATGACCGATGCGTTGCCCGCAGTCTTTTGCAATCAGACTGACCTGGGCCAGCATCTCGCCATCCGTCAGATTACGGCCAAAACCAGCGCCTGTGGACGCGCAGAAAGAACAACCCATGCGACATCCGGCCTGTGAAGAAATACAAACGGAATAGCCATAATGATAACGCATGAGTACACTCTCAATCACGTTCTGGTCCGCCAGGCGAAAAACATATTTGGTTGTCTCATCCAGGACGGACTGTTGCTTTTCCGCAAGAACCAAGCCCTCAAAACAAAAGGTATCCGCCAATTTTTCGCGCATGGCCTTTGGCAAGTCGGTCATTTCATCCGGCTGTGAAACGCCCCGTGAAAGCCATGCTTCGATCTGTCCGGCCCGATAAGCCGGATAACCTTGTTCTTCTACAAAGGCGATCCAATCTGCCTGATCCATGTCATAGATAAAGGGCTTCATTCTGACTCCTCTGTGACGCCCGCCTGATGAAGCTGGCGATAAAAAATCCATCTGTTCCATGCCGATGGGGTAATAACTGCAAAAAGCCGTGATCTGCCTGTTCACAAAGTTCGGGGAAACGTTCCGGATCCATGAGATTTTTTGGCAGCCGGTCTTTGAACGGTTCCGGAAAAAATCGGTGACCGTGCCGCTTTAAAAAAGCGGCTCTCTGGCCTTCGTTTTCAGCCGGGTTCAGGGTACAGGTGCTGTAAACCAAGCGTCCGCCTGGCTTTAAAAGAGCAGCAGCCTGATCGAGAAGATCAGATTGCAACGGAATGAATGCCTCGATGCGCTCGGCTGTCATGTGTAATCGGATTTCTGGCTTTCTGGCCAAAAGACCAAGTCCGCTGCAAGGCACATCAGCCAGAACCAGATCCGCCTTCCCTTCCCAGGCTGAAAGAACAGGCTGACCTTCTGCGTTCAGCCCGGTCCGGCTATCCGCCTGGATGCAGGTGATGCCGGAAAGGCCCAAACGTTCTGATTGTTCTGAAACAAGGTTCAGACGTTTCGGGTTGACATCAACGGCCATGATGTTGGCCTGTCCTCCTGTTCGTTCGGAAAGATGCGTTGTTTTACCGCCCGGCGCGGCGCAGAGGTCAATCATCAACCAGCCGCTTTGAGGATCGGCGACAAATCCAACAAGCATAGCCGCTTCGTCCTGAATGGAAAAAAGTCCTTCTTTAAAACCAGGTAAAGCGGAGACAATCCGGCCATGCGTGGATAAAAGAAGCGCTTCTTCACAATATCGGCCGGGCTGGCATGAAACGCCTGCTGATTCCAGGATCAGACGCAACTGATCCGGCGTGGTCTTCAGTTTGTTGACGCGGGCCGTCAGGGTGTCACCGGCAAAAAGAGATTGGCGGGCCAACTGCTCTGCTGTTTCAGGATCATACCCTGTTTTCAGAAGCTGGTACAGGACAGGCGGCAGGCCGGTTTGCAACGGTCCGTTGTCCGCTGGTATGGCGATCGGCTCTCTGTCCAATCGTCGCAGAATGGCATTCACATAGCCCGCCGCTCCTTGGTGTGTACGCAACGTAACAAGCCGGACCGATTCATCGATGGCCGCGTGCGCCGGCACGCTGTGCGACCAATACAATTGCCAAACCCCCATGCGCAGGACGGTCCGAACCCAAGGATCCAACGATTCAAGGGGTTTATGGCTGACCTTTTCAATCAGCCAATCGATGGTTACGGTTCTTTGCAGCGTGTTATAGATCAAAGCCGCGGCAAATCGACGGTCTCTTTCATCGAGCGTTTTCTGATCCAGCAGAGACCGTGCGCTGAGATTAGAAAAAGCACCCTGTTCATAAACGGCGTAAAGTACTTCTGCCGCCGCCAGACGAGCCGGATCAGGGGAACGTTGCTTTTGTTTGGACATCGATTAAAAGCGCCGGTCATCACGGCCGCGAGACAGGAAAATCAAACGCAAGAGGTTGGCGAAGGCGACAAGGGCAGACGCCACATAGGTCATCGCAGCCGCTTTCAAAACTTTCCGGGCACCGTCTAATTCTTCATCCGTTAGCAGGTTTTGCTCTTCAAGGACCAAAAGGGCCCGCTTGCTGGCATTAAATTCAACCGGGAGCGTAACCAGGTAAAACAAAACGGCACCAAAAAAGAGAATGATGCCGATATTGGTCAGCGTGGGCAAACTGAGCAGAATCCCGAAAATCGCCAGATAGGGACCAAAGGATGAACCGATCTGGGCAATCGGGACCAAAGCCGTACGGATTTTGTTCGGTAAATAGCCTTCGCTGTGCTGGACAGCATGGCCGGCCTCATGAGCGGCCACCCCAATGGCCGCGATCGACGCGCTGTCGCTGGTGGCGTCTGATAATCGCAAAACCTGGGAACGCGGGTCGAAATGATCGGTCAGCTGGCCCGGCGTACGCTCGACCCGGATGTGGCTTAAGCCGTAATGAGAAAGAATGCGGCGCGCCGCACTTTGTCCGGTATAACCGGATCGGGCCCGAACCTGGCTGTATTTTGAAAAGGCGCTTTTGA
>JAGPFK010000322.1 GCA_018056585.1 Clostridia bacterium
TTATTTTGCCATTGAGACAGGTCCGGAACCCGCTATCGTGCTGCGCCGTTTTATCGATAGTTTGGGTGCGACAGGTGTTCGCGTCAATCTTGATCCGGCTAATTTCGTCATGGTTACCGGTGATGACCCCGTGGAAGCTGTTAAAATCTTAGCCCCCTATATTGTCCATACTCATGCCAAAGATGGCATTCGGCTGCGTGAACAAGATCCGGAAATCACTTATGGCATGATCGAAGAAAGCATTGAGCGAGGCGAGGCTTTCCGGGAAGTGCCGCTTGGACAGGGAGATGTTCGTTTTCCAAGTTATCTGAAAGCCCTTGATGATATCGGCTACCATGGCTTTTTGACAATTGAGCGGGAAGTCGGTGAAAATCCAACAGAAGACATTCGACTGGCCGTCGAGTTCTTAAGGGAGACGATTCGCCAGTTGAATCAGGCATAATGGAGGCATGAAATGAAAATTGGTGTCAGTTCCTATAGTTTTAATCATCTTATCCAGACCGGCCGCATGACACAATTTGAGACCATCGCCCGGGCTGCAGAATTAGGCTTTGATTTCATTGAATTTTCTGAGCTGATTGTTCCTGACGGAACAGACAAGCTTATCTATGCACAGCAGTTGCGCGATGAATGCGAGCGCCAGGGTCTTTTTGTGGGTAATTATGCGATCGGTGCAGATTTTTTGAATGGCTGCGGCGGCGACCTGGAAGCAGAAGTGAATCGAATAACAAATGAAGTCGAAGTCGCTGTGATGCTGGGAACGTCCTTAATGAGGCACGATGTAACCAGCGGCCGTCGCGAAAATTGTGCTGCTCAGCGCCTCTCTGCCGCCCCGGCAGAGAGCTTTGATACCGTTCTTCCTGTTTTAGCACGCGGATGCCGGCTGGTTACAGAATATGCAAAAACGCGCGGCATACGAACCATGAGCGAAAATCACGGATATTTTGCTCAGGATAGCGAGCGAATCGAAAAATTGATCTGCGCGGTCAACCATCCTAATTATGGTGCTCTAATCGATATAGGTAATTTTCTTTGCGTTGATGAGCAGCCGGCCATTGCCACAGGACGTCTGGCCCCTTACGCCTTTCATCTGCATGTAAAGGATTTTCACTACAAATCCGGGCAGGAACCAGATCCAGGTCAAGGCTGGTTCCCGACCCGAGGCCGCAACCGCCTTCGCGGCGCCATTATCGGGCATGGCATCGTGCCGGTCCGTCAGTGCCTTCAAATCATGAAACAATCGAATTACAAAGGCTATGTTTCCATTGAATTTGAAGGGCTGGAAGATCCCCTGCTCGGTATCCAGATTGGTTTTGATAACCTGAGAGCTTATTTGGCCGATTAATCAGCCGCAGCACAAGAGGAGGCATCTCATGAACGATGAAGTCATTCGATTGACAGCAGCTGATTTTGAAGAAGCAATGGATTTTCTCAACATGGTTTTCAGCATGTCGGGACGCCCACATCATTTTCAAAGCCTCCTGCCCAAACTATATCAGCCTGATGATGAGAAAATGAGTGCAAACTTCGCCATTCGCCGGAAAGGGAAGATTCGCGCTCTGGTTGGCCTTTATCCGATGCTGCTGCATATCGGTTCCTCTGTTCTGAAGGTCGGCGGTATCGGCGCTGTCAGTACGCACCCGGATGAGAGAAAAAGCGGTCTGATGCGGCGTTTGATGACGGCTGTTCTTGATGAAATGGAACAACAGGGTTATGCGCTCTCTGTTTTGGGTGGTCAACGACAGCGTTACGGGTACTATGGTTATGAGCAAAGCGGAACCCGGCTGACATTTACATTGACAAAAACAAACCTGAAGCACTTTTTTCGTGATCATGCTTACACTTCCATTAGATTTCAGCTCATCGATCCGGAAGATAACAAAACAGGAGACATGATCGTTCAAATGAAGCGATGGCATGACAGCCAGCCTATTTATGTCGAGCGGCCGCTCGAGTCATTCCTGACCATTTTGTCTTCCTGGTATGCTAAGGTTTGGCTGGCCTGCAATGAAGGCGGTGAACCCATCGGTTATCTGGTCAGTAATCCAGAGGGAACCTATATCAGCGAACTGCAAGCAGCGAAACCGGATTTGCTGCTTGCCATAGCAGCAGCCTGGGTTAATCACCAGACGGAGAATTCCGTAAACTTTTCACTGGCTCCCTGGCAGCAGGATGCAATCGCCGATTTAAGCCGTTTGGCTGAGCACTGTGAGATCCAACCGGCTTATAGTTTTCGCATCAATGATTGGCCTTTGGTTTTAACGTCGCTTCTTGATGCCAAAGCGAAACTAAAGCCGATCCCGGATGGAAGATTTTGCCTTGGAATTGAGGACCAGGGACAAGTGAATGTTTTCGAACTGCTCTTTTTGGGCGGAAAAGCTTCCTGTTGTCCTTGTGCCCGTAATGAAGCCGATTTTGTACTTGACCGCTTGACTGCGACACGTTTATTTTTAGGGCCACTGCCCCCTTCCTGGGTTATCCCTAAATATTTAGATTGCGCTGCTCTGCATCAATTGCTGTCCCTCTGGTTTCCGCTTCCGATCTGCTGGCCTTCACCTGACAGTGTTTGATTGCGGATCAAACAGAATTTGCTTATGATTTTAAACCAGTTCTGAAAAGGGCTGGTTT
>JAGPFK010000323.1 GCA_018056585.1 Clostridia bacterium
CGATGTTGTAAGCTTTGAGTTTTTTGTTGATGCGTTTGTAACGAGGCACCACCACCGAGCGGAAAAAATCCAGCGTTACAATTGGACCTTTGTTGAAGCAAATATCTTCCCAACCGGCCGCATAATCGAAATTGAAGTTTGGCAGCAATTGGTCCAGGCTGTATTCGACCAGCTGACAAGCTGTTTCAACCATATCTTCAACCATATCCGGATAATCATAACAGGCGTAGGCAAGTCCCTCAAATGTAAGCATATCACGAATTTTACCAATCATCGATCCAGTATTCACGCCCAAAGGATAGTCACGATCATCTGGGTGCTCTTTTTTCAGTTTTTCAATGTCGATGAGACGTGATTCGTCGATACGAAAACGTTCTTCTTTGACCCGTTTCCAGTCGTCCGGCGTTTCTATGGAAGATTTAATGAAACGAGGAATTGTGTCGTGTTTATCCAACGGCACTTCGGCCAGCAGTCCATCTTCATTGATGATCACAGCCCGATCCTTCGTTCGTTTGATTTCTTTTCTTTCAAACGGTGGTGACATCCAGAGATTGCCGCCGATGGTACAGATGCGGTCAAAATTAAAAAACAAATCTGCTTCTTCGTTATTGGTTATTCCATTGTCCCGGAAAATCGTCCAGAGCTGAAAGTTCTCATCCCAGTAACCAAACTCCATGTTAAAACATCGATCAATCGATTGATAGTGCATCTGCCGGTTAAAACGCTCCCGGTCCGTCATTGTCCCCTTCCATTTGGGTCTGATTGGCTTAATCACTTTTGTCGTCATTGGATATACCTCTCTCTTTCTTTTTGTATTCCTCGCGTTAAAGATCAGAAAACAGGATAATCTGACAGGTATTCTTCGAGCAAGCCGCATTCATCCAATAATTTGAAGAGGCTATAGCGGCTCCGATAATCTTTTGCCGCATGTAAGGACAGATTCAGCATGTCTCGCTCAATCCCCAGCTCCTCAGGCGACAGAGGCGCGCCGATCTTTTGCAAAGCCTGCCTGATCTGATCGAGCGGCGGCAATTGCAAAATCACCTGCCGCACATCATCAAAGCAGGCCATTGCTTTTCGAATGCGGCGCTCCTGTTCAGCCCAGTCCAAAAAATCTTCCGGATTTTCACGCATAATTTCAGCTGCCGCTTCTTCTTTGAAGACAAAATGAAGCCATTGTTCTCTTGCCTCTCTGCTTTTCTTTCGATTTTGGATCTCTTTGAGATCAAGCCTTGATAAGTTGTCCTCCGCAAAACGCAAATAAAGCGGCCAAACCAACAGAGTCGCAACGCCGACGGCAGCTCCATGAGGTGGCTGCCTTTGTCCTTCGAGCAGCTTCAGCATATCCCAAACGTGGACGATGTTATGCTCAATTGAAGCCACAGCCCGTGTATGACCTGTCATCAGCACGGTGACACCTGACAGCAGCAAGGCTTCAGTTAAAATGCGTATCCCTTTTTCGCTCCGCTCAGAAATGGCAGAGATGTTCTCCAACAACCGATTCGCCGCTTGCATTGTAATCTCACCACAAGCATCGCAGTAGGGCTCATCAAGGATGATGCGGCCTATCTGCCAATCCGCATGGGCGATGTATTTGCCCAAAACATCACCTACACCCGATCTGATCAGACGCATGGGTGCCGTTCTAAGAATGTCTAGGTCACAGATAATGATCTCAGGGCATACGGCTTCGCGATGAATCTTGACACCGCGCAGCAGTAGGGGTGCCACAACAGAAGTATAGCCATCCATGGAAGGAGCAGTAGCCACACAGACAAATGGTTTTCCTGTCCGTGCAGCAACGAGCCTTGTTATATCCGTTATGGAGCCAGATCCAACACTAACCAGGAAAGTGGTATCCCTTTCCATAGTCAATAGAACCTCACCACACGCCCGCTCATCCGGCTCTAATTCCCCCTCCCGGTGAAGCGTGCATGTCTTGACAGAAAAACCAGATGCGCGTAAAAGCCCTGTGAGCCGTTGACCGGCCAAAGGCCATGTATTGTCATCAGAGACAAGAACACATGACCAACCCAAATTTCGCTTCCTGATCCAAAAGGGGATCTGATCCATCAATCGTGTACCGACATAAATATCCAAAGCCGGTTGGTTATGCGGCCCGCCACACTGACAAAAGATGTTTTTAAAATTTAATCTGCCATCCTGATCATACTCAATTTGAACCGCCATAAAATGAGCCTCACATCAAATAATAGGTCAAAAAACGACTTATCACCATCTTAGCACATTTTTCATTCAGCAAGCGCATCATTTGTATTGGCGACAGATACATTAGTCAGCCGAGTGCTAGACAAGGGGATCATTCTGCTTAATAATGGAAGTGATCGGCGCTTTGGCCCCATCACGTTTGAAGTTGGGCATATGATCCATTTTAACAGGGAGTGTGATTGAAATGAAAAAACTTCGGATTGGTATCATTGGAACAGGTGGCATCGCGCACGCACACATGCAAGCTTATCAGGAATTTGATGACGTAGAGATTGTTGGTGCAGCCGATATCGTACCCGGAAAGGCACGCGCTTTTCTTGATCAGTATGGGCTAAAGCAAGCGGAGGCCTTTGAATCCGCTGCTGATCTGATCAAAAACGTTAAAAT
>JAGPFK010000324.1 GCA_018056585.1 Clostridia bacterium
CACCGCGCATGCTGAACAAGCTGTATTAGAAAGCATATCACCTGATCATTTCATGGTCTACATCGGAATCCCATTTTGTCCGACTCGCTGCAGTTACTGCAGTTTTATTACCCATGATGCAAAAAACGATGCCGCACTTTTTGATGATTATGTCAATGCCGTTGTTTGGGAAACACAGGATGTTTTTGAGAAAATCAAAAAACCGGTTTCCGCCGTGTATTTTGGCGGGGGAACGCCCACTGTTTTGTCGGCTTCACAGCTGGATCGCCTGCTTTTTGGCGTTTTATCGAAGCTTTCGCTGATTTGTGATGCCGAACTGACAGTGGAAGCGGGTCGTCCGGATACGATGGATAAAGAAAAATTATCTGTGATGCAGAGAGCTGGGATCAACCGGCTTTGTATCAACCCGCAGACATTTCATGATGAGACACTGCAGCGGATCGGCCGCCGGCATACGACAGAGCAAACGATCAAAGCTTTTGAGCTTTCAAGAAAAGCGGGCTTTGATGACATCAACATGGATCTGATTTACGGCTTGCCGGAAGAAACACCGGAGGACTTTCAGGATTCTCTCCGGAAAGCGCTTACTCTGAAGCCGGATAGCTTAACACTTCATGCATTGGCTCAAAAACGCAGCTCCGAGCTGTATGAACGCATTCAAAAAACACAGCAGACGCATTTATTCTTGCCGGAGCCTTTATGGTTCGCGATGCTGAATGAAGCCCGCTTAACACTCGAATCAGAAGGCTTGACCCCTTATTACCTTTATCGCCAGAAAAGAGCGATTGGCGGGTTGGAAAACACGGGATTTGCCAGAAGCGGAAAGGCCTGCCGCTATAATGTGGGGATGATGAGCGACAGCCGTTCGGTAGTGGGCATCGGCAGCGGCTCAATATCGAAGAGGATCAGAGGAACACGGGTTGACCGCTTCCCTAATCCAAGGAATCCAATTGTCTATTTAGAGCGTGTCGAAACATTGGCTGATTCAAAAGCGGCCTTTTTTAACGCGCCCTGATCATTCGTTTCTTGACAGCGTAGCAAAAACGATCTCTGGCGGCGCTCCCAGCCGAACCGGTATCAGGACCGTTCCGAGTCCCCTTGAAACCAACAGGATTCTGCTATGAGATAAGTCATAAAGACCGTACGGATGGTTTTTTCCCTCATCAACCGTCAGAACAGGATGCCCGAAAAATGTAACCTGTCCATTGTGAGAATGCCCGGAAAATGCGACATCGAATGTCTCTTCAGGCAATGCGGCGGCATAGTCCGGCTGATGCATCAGCAAAAGCCGGAACAAACCCGGCTGGATGTCAGCCGGCTCAATCAGCCCTGCCTCACTGAAGGTGTGTTCAGGATCCGGTTGGCCAAAGTAACTTTCCGCCAGCCCACCCAGCCAGAGCCCGTCGATGATGGCGGATTGATTATTGAGCAGGATAAAGCCTGACTCGGTCAGCATTTCTTCCATATACCGGTATTCGGCGATCAGGCGATTATCATGATTGCCGGCAACCGCGTAACAGCCAAAGGGCGCCTGCAGCTGTGAGAGAATCTCTATGACTTCAGATGAAAATGAGGGATCGTTGGGCGTACGGCTGTCGATCAGGTCACCGCCGAACAAGATCAGATCCGGGCTCTCCTGCATGACGGCCTGAACAACACGCCTCAGACGTTCTGGCGGATAAGTATCACCCAGATGCGCGTCGGTGAAAAAAGCAATTTTTCGCCCGTTCCATGATTCGGGCAGATCCGGATGCCGGATGGTGAGATGGGTTTTGGAAAGCATGCGCGGTTCGATCAGAAAAGCATAGGCGGCTATCAGGGCCGGCAGCACCAGCAAAACGATGAGAGCCGATAAAAGCCGACGGCGGCTGTGTTGTTTTAAAGCCTCGGCTTCCGGTTTATTCTGAAAATGGTTGATGAAAACAGATTCTGTCGCGAGTTTTTGTCTCATCTGTTCTCCTTTAAAGGGAGCCAGTCCAGTACCTGTTGGATGGCTTCATCCCAATAAGCCCATTCATGTCCGATTCCTTCTTTTTCCCGCCAGGTGACATCATATCCCAGTTGCTCGAGATGAGGCCTGAAACGCACATTATCTTCAAACAGAAAATCATGGCTGCCACAAGCCAGAAAGATAGACGGCTTTTTGGAACCACGCGCTGTTTTTGAAGCTAAAGCGAATAGATCGTCATCGCTGCCGCGGTAATCCTCGAGAGAACCGAAGATCCATTGGCTTTCACGGGCGCGCTCCGCGTCAGACGGGTCAAACAGATGCGTAAGATCCACAGCTCCGGAAAGACTGGCAACCGCTTGATAGCGATCCGGCAGCCGCAGACCTAACTTCAGCGCGCCGTAGCCGCCCATTGACAATCCGGCCGCAAAGGTGTCTTCACGCCGGTCCGAAACATGGAAAAAATGGCGGACCACCTGTGGAAGTTCCTCGCTGATGAAGGTAAAGTAACGGTATCCGGCCTTCATGTCCGTGTAAAAACTCCGGTGCACGGCCGGCATGACCACAGCCAGCCGGCGGCCGGCGACATAACGTTCAATGGAGGTCCGTCGCTGCCAGATGGTGTGATCATCCGACAAACCATGAAGCAGATAAAGCACGGGTAACGG
>JAGPFK010000325.1 GCA_018056585.1 Clostridia bacterium
AATCTAATTTGCTGATGTGAACACTGATCATACTCTGTTGCCGCATCGGCCTTTCTTGTTCAACGGGTTCTGCGGCTGTTTGATTCGTTGACGCGGTATCGGTGGATGACTTTTCCTTACGAAGTTCATCAATTTGATCAGAATGGGTTTTTTCAGCAAATGTGTTGGCATCAATTTCTTCCAACAGCAGGCGGTCGAGAAAAAGTGTCTGATCAATTAAAGCGTACAGTTCATCATATTGGATGGGGCTCGAGAGGCAAACAGAAAATCCATTTCTTCGGATGATCTCCGTGCTGTTTTCATCATCCAGCAAATCGCCTGGTTCGCAATAAAGGGTTGTGGCAATATCCTGCAGCGTGTGGATCACTCCGTAGGCGCGCATATTTTCCATTTCACAGCCGGGTGTAAAATACATTTTTGCAAAATAATAATGATTCTGCTCTTGCCAATCATCTGGCTTTGATTTCAGATTCTCCTGCATCTGATGAATTTGTTTAATCAGATGATGGGGCTCAGGTCTGGGAGCTTTTTCTTCTGAAAGCAGAGCCAATTCACTTTTACAGTAATCCACAGCTTGAAGCAAACAGTCGGTTAATCCACTGATTTGAAGTAAGCAATCAGGCTTGTCACGGATGACATCAAAAAGATCCTCCAAGGCGTGAGCCAGCTTCGCTAATCCGTCGCAGCCCATCATTGCAGCGGATCCTTTGAGCGTATGCATGATGCGAAAGATCTCTTGAATGGTCTCTTGTGTGATCTGCTGCTCTTGTTCGATATCTATGATATATTCTTCAAGCTGTTCAATCAGTTGGCTCGATTCAAAAAGAAACATTTCCAGCAGCGGCTCACGCTTTTTTTGATCATCTGTCATGTGTTTTCCTCCCCGCTAACGGTTTTTATCCTACACTTTACTGAGCGCTGCCAATACCGTATCCTCTTTGAACGGCTTGACGATAAATCCGCGTGCACCGGCTAAAACAGCTTCCTTCACCATGGCTTGCTGCCCCATGGCCGTGATCATGATAATGTTAGCGCTTGGGTCAAGTTCTAATATTGCTTTAAGCGCTGTCAGCCCATCCATTTCAGGCATGGTAATGTCCATGGTCACGATGTCTGGCCTAAGTTCATTGTATTTACCGATTGCGACTTTGCCGTTTTCAGCTTCTCCAATAACCTGAAAACCATTTTTTTCAAGCATATTGCGGATTGTGAGCCGCATAAAAGCGGCATCGTCAACGATGAGGACGGTTTTCATTTGCATCTGGCAGGGAAGTGGCTATTTGAGCCCTGCCTCCTCCTCTCTGTCTTGTTCTGTTTTTTGCGAAACACACAAATCATCTTTAGTCCTGACGACTAAACAGGTTTCCTAAACTTTGCTCTTCCGGGAAATAGGATTGTATTTTTCGTGCGTTGCTTGTTTGGCGCAAAGCAGAACGGTACTGTTCTATTTTCGCCTCAGCCTGGTTCACGAGCTGTTGATCGAGATCTATTAATTTTATTATGTTTTCTTTATTTTGCGGATCCATGCCCGTCTTTTCCAGGATCATGGACATTTTATTGATTAATTCTGATCTTTGCTCCAAAAGATCAGCCAACTCTTCCAGGCGATCCTGCCTGATCATCAAAATGGCTGTCTCACTGACGGACAAAAGCCGATTAATCAATGGGTTGAGTGTGAGCTCCATTCTCCAGATCCTTCATGCGATAGACTGCGCGTCGCCTGCTCCCACGTCTCACGTAATTCGCGAAGCAGAGGTTCAACCAGATCCAAGCGTGTTTTATCCTGATCGACATTGGCCATCATCAATTCATGATTGATGTACTCGTATAGTTGATAGAGCTGCTCAGACAAGGCGTATTTAAAATCCAGACCGTGGATCAGCTCTGTGACGATATCCTGTGCCTTGATCAGATGATTCCTGGCCTGTAAAACTTGATGGTTCTCCATATCAGTCCGAGCCAATACCAGGTGTTTCAAGCAATGATCATACAGCATCAGCACCAATTCCTGCGGCCTGGCTGTTAAAATGCTCTGCTTTCGATATTGTTCCAACCCTTTTTGATTGTTCACAGCCTTACTCCTTGATATTGACAATCATGCCTGGTTCGTCTGCAGCAAGCTGTTAAGCCAATTGCTTTGTGCGTAAAGCTCAGATAAAGCCTTTTCCATGGCTGCAAAACGACTCCAATACTGATTTTCTTTTTCAATCAGGCTTTGATTCATTTCTGTTATTCGTTTAGAAATTTTTAACCATTCATCCTTGTACTGAACTTCGCTGTACTGACCGGTATAGGTGCTGAAGGTGTCGCGCAAACGCTGTAAAAGGCCGCTTTTGAGATAACGACTTGTTTCGTCTGTTTCCTCAGATGTTTGCATGAAAAGCTGCATGACCGCGTCGGGATTATCTGTTAAGGCTTGCCTTAATTTCGTTTCATCAATGTGAAGCTGCCCGCGTTCTAGATATGAACCGGTTGTAATCCCGATGGCGGATAGATTGATCGATACACCGTCAACCGACTCAAAGAGAGCGGAACGCATTCGATTGGTAAGAGCGGTCAAGCTGCGGTCATTGCGGAGCAGGCCGCTTTTTGCTTTCTCTTCCCACAACTCG
>JAGPFK010000326.1 GCA_018056585.1 Clostridia bacterium
GTATATATTGGATAAACTCGGCCACTTTGTTTCGCGGTACAACCACATCGCATTCATCCATCAGGGTCGTCGATGCTTTGATGGCTTCCAGGAAAGCACCGCGGGCATTCCAAACCGCCTCATGTCTTTCTTGTGTGTCAATGATCAGAACATCCAGTGCCCCGCAATCGAGGCAGAGATCCGCTATCAAACGATATTCCTGCCCGATGACAGCCTGATTGGACCCGTCGATGGTCAAAAGCAAGTACACCGGAGCAGATGTATCCGGGAATCGCTTGCCAAGGTAATCTTCCGAAAACAAAATGGTTTCACGCTCCATGAATTCAACGGCTGTCGGTGTCACCTTCGACTGAATGATCACAGGCACCGCCTCAAGCGCTTGCCCCATCTCCTCAAAAGGCACAAGCAAGCTGATTCTTTTTTGCGGTAAAGGCAGGAGCTTGAGGATCGCGCGCGTAATGACCGCTAATGTTCCCTCCGAACCAATAATCAGGTCTTTGAGATCATATCCGGTGCTGTTTTTGACAACCTTTCCGCCCAAATCAAGGATTTGACCGTCCGGCAGAACAATCGTCAGTCCACGGACATAATCACGTGTCACCCCATATTTGACAGCACGCATGCCACCCGCATTGGTGCTGATGTTTCCGGCAATGGTTGCCGACTTTTCTCCAGGATCTGGAGGATAAAAGAACCCCTGTGATTCAACATATTCAGAAAGATCCATCAGAAGTACGCCCGGTTCGACCGTAACAGTCATGTTTTCCTTATCCAGTTCCAGGATATGATTCATCAGGGTGGTCTCGATCATAACGCCACCATGGACCGCCACACATCCGCCCACCAGGCCTGTTCCGGATCCACGCACGACAACCGGGATGCATCGATTGGAAGCATACTTTAAAATAGCCGATACTTCATCCGTGCTGACTGGCCTGACCAGAATATCCGGGCTGCGTGAGATACCGCCAAGTTCATCATGACTATAATCTTCACTGATTTCCGGGCCAACAAAAACACGTGAGGCTGGAAAGTTGGCTAAAAACCAATCCTGATCCTGCTTTTTGACTGCGTTATACAAAGGCGGCCTCTTTTCTTTCATGGCCATTTCCTCCATTTGATGATCGTGAGGCTTTATCAAGTTTGTCTGACAAGCGTGGCACAATTTCATACCAGTCCCCAACAAAGGCATGATGAGCCACATTAAAAATAGCAGCCTCCGGGTCTTTGTTGATCGCGATAATTGTGTCTGACCCCTTCATCCCTGAAACAAATTGAACCGAGCCGGAAACACCCACCGTTATTATGAGTTTTGGACTGACCGTACGTCCGCTCAGACCAATTTGCTGTCTTGGATCAAACCAGCCCTTTTCAACCAATGGCCTTGTGCAGGCAATTTTCGCCTGCAATTGATCCGCAAGTCTTTCGATGATCATCAGATCTTCTTGTTTTTTAACGCCGCGTCCAACCGCTATAATCGTTTCGGCTTCTGTCAGATCCAATCCTGTCTCTTTCCGTTCCAGCAAAAGAACCTGAGCACGGCTTTTCAGGCAAATATCATCCAGTGGCATTTCTGTAATCCGGCCCAGATTCTGAGTCGATCGGGACGGCGCATTAAATATTTTATATCGGACGGTGCAAAGCTGAGGCCGGCTGTTTTGCGTCATAATTCTTGCCATGATGTTGCCGCCAAAAGCAGGACGGATTTGAATCAGATCGCTGTTTGATTCGATTTCAAGTTCTGTACAATCTGCCGTCAGCCCGGTTCTGAATCGGGCCGCGATTCGCGGTGCCAAAGAGCGACCGGCCAGGGTAGCTCCGACCAGAATGACTGAAGGGCAAATCTTCCGGATAAAATCTTCGGCAACAGCTGCATAGGGCTCAATAAGAAAATCAGAAAGGTCCGGATGATCATAAAGAAAAATCTCATCCACACCGTAATTCAGAAGGGCTGCAGCCTGCTCCCTGAGAAGATGACCCATCATCAGAACATACACCGGATGCTTGATCTGATCTGCCAGCATCCTGGCCTTTCCGATCAGTTCCAGGGTCACCGGATGCAGAAAGCCTTCAGCCTGATCCGCAAAAACAGCAAGGCCGCGCCATTTTTCCAAATCCACTGTTTGTGTATCTTGTTCTTCCAGGGTCATGGCACCGGGCGGGCCTTTTCTGACGCAAAGCCCGCACATTTTGCAGGCCGCGTTCAAGGTCAGGCGACCGTTTTCTTCTTCTATGGCCTGAAACGGACAGATCTCAATCAACTGTTTTTGAGCATTCTCATCTATTTTTTCAGGGTGAATGACCAATTTTTTCATAAACAAACCGCTCCTGATGATGGGCTGGATTCAATCATTTTGAGTCGGATCAGCAAATCGTACAGCTGTTCACTCAGAGCCTCTGGATCACCTGTGTAAGCACATTTTTCGTGTTCATGAACAGGCGGAAAGATACGTTTAACCTGCGTTGGTGAGCCGGCCAATCCATAATGCGATTCATCCTGGTCTTCAAAATCATCCATCGTTAAAACAGGGATCTTCACAGTTTGCATCAGGAGCATGCGGCGATATGACGGCAATCTGGGGGTATTGAGATCCTTCTCAACTGTGA
>JAGPFK010000327.1 GCA_018056585.1 Clostridia bacterium
GCACACGCATATGTGGATCCGCTCCATCACTTCCATGATCCATTCTCCTGACTTTTGCCTTGTCCGGGATCGTTGTTTGCCATATTCATATGACCGTCCGGCTGAGAGCTCCAGTTATCTTTGGAAACAAGCCCGATCCATCCGCAAAGTTCAAAAATGAATTGATCGTTTTTTATTTGTTGACCGATATCAGGAAACAGATGAAAGCTGGAATTTCTTTCAAAGATTTATCCGGCTTTCTTTATTGATCGTTCATGACATTCCAAACTATCCGTCACTTGTCAATCCGCATAACGCGTGACACAATAAGAATTGAATGACCATCGAATAAAGGTAAGAAAGTAATCACTCTTTTCTGCTGGTCACTTGATTGAAGCTAAAATTAAAGAAGAGAAATTTGCCTTGTCCCCGTGCGACAACATTATTCCAGGAGGAAGATCATATGGCTGAACTGAAAAAAAGGATGTATGATTATTGGCTGAAACAACCCGAGGTCATGCGTCACATTATAAACAACCGCAAAGCATTGGTTCATGAGTTTGTGAGTGTTTACCAAGACGTATGTCCCAGTCATCTTTATCTGGTAGGAACCGGCACATCCTTCAATGCCTGCCGCTGCGCCGCCCCCCTTATGAGCGGCATCCTCCGCCAGAATGTCTCCGCGGTTATGTCTTCCAGGATTCCAAAGACAGTTGACCATAACCCTTTGTTTGTTTTTCTTTCTCAGGGCGGTTCATCAATAAACACCCTGGATGCCATGTCACAATTAGAGAAATGGCCCTCTATTGCTGTCACAGGTGAAGAAGAAAGTGAAATGGCAAGGCGCAGTAAACATCCTATGCCTATTGGATGCGGCGAGGAAAAAGCCGGCCCTAAAACAATCGGCTATACGGCTTCCGTTTTAAACCTGACATTATGCGCTCTGGAGGCTGGGCTTTCGTCCGGAAAGATAACTCAATCAGAATATGACGCTAAAATGAACCTTCTCTGGACGGCAGCAGGGAATATGGATACGAATATTCAAAAAACGGAGGCATGGTTTGATCAAAACAAAGAAGTCTTTTTAAACATTCATAAATATGTCGTTCTGGGGAGGGGATCTGCATCAGATGTGGCTGCGGAAGCTGCTCTGAAAATGCTTGAAACATTGAAAGTCCCAGTTCTTTCCTTTGAATTGGATGAATATCTGCATGGACCGATTCTGATAACCGATGATGAACTGGCCACGATTTTCTTTATATCTGAAGATCATGAAAAACAGCGAATGCTGGATCTGGCTTGCTGCCATGCGCATTTCTCAAAATATACTTTTCTCATCGCAGGGGATGAGCAAGTTTTGAACAAATCAAGCCTGCACATTCAAATAACCGGCGACGAACTGACTGCCTGCTATGAATACATCCTCGCGCCGCAATTAATATCAGCCAGGATCCCGGAAATGAGGAATCTGCCTGACGGAGTCGGAGCCGGGATACTGGATCACTATTCAAAAAAATGGCCTGTTAAGTATAACGGCTAAACGGCAAGATGAAATAAACCAAGCAATCCGTACGGGATTTTTTGACCACGAGAGGCTGATAAAGTCAGGATGATTTGATGAGGAGATTTCAAGGATGAAATATGTAATGGGGATTGACAGCGGCGGGACCAAATTCCTTGTTTGTGTTCAGAATCTTTTCGGTGAAAATATTGCCAAATATCAAGGGCCGTCGGCAACGGATTGCAAGCTGTCACCTGAAGAGGCCATCACACGCATAAACGAGAACATCGATGCCTGTCTGTCAAAATTCTCCGGCCGGCGTGAAGAGTGCGCCTATATGGTTGTCGGAACCGCTGGTTTAGACCACCCTGAAGATCAGAAAATAATCGATGATTTATATAACGGTTTATCTGGTTTTAAGTGTCCAATCTATTGTGTCAATGACGCGGTGATCGCTCATGAGACCGTTACCGGCGGCATCGGGGCTATTGTCGTTGCCGGTACGGGATCCATCGCTTTTGGGCGCAACAGCGAAGGAAAAGAAGCACGATGCGGAGGATGGCCATTGATCATTTTCGGAGAAGAAGGCTCAGGCACCTGGATCAGCCTTCAGGCATTCAGGCACCTGAGCACAGTATTCGACGGCCGCGAAGAAAAATCCCTGCTGTCAGAAAAAATTCAGCAAAAATTATGCATCAACAAGGGAAAAGATCTTGTGTCTATTTGCATGGATATCGAAAATGGCCGGTGGGTTAATCCCGGCTTGCCTTGCATCGTGGATGAAGCCGCGGCTGAAGGAGATGAGGCGGCGATCCGGATTCTCCGCGGTGCAGCAAGACGTACTTTTTCTTTGGCCGATTCAATCATCACCCGGCTATCGCTTGAAAAAGAACATCCGTTTATTGTCGGCGCATGGGGCAGTGCGATTGTAAAAAGCCCTTTGCATATGAAATTTTACTCTGAAAACCTAAAAGCAAAGTATCCGCATGTTGAGGTTCGGACATCAGAAAAAGATGCAGCCGAAGGGGCTTGCAGAATGGCACTGGAACGCTTAAAGCAATCTGTTTAGCAAAGGCCGGATCTCTGTGCTGAAATTGCACAAAACAGGGGGTGTAACGTATGTAC
>JAGPFK010000328.1 GCA_018056585.1 Clostridia bacterium
GTCGACGCCCCCACACCTGGTCTGGATGATCCATATCCGGGTCCTTCAGATAGGGACGGACAGTTTGGGCATGGTCACGCTTGCCCGGGGAACAATGCCTTGATACCCATGAATGGCATCAGCCGCAGAACACGTTTTCGGTTCATCTGGTAACCCCAAGTATTTCAGGTGGATCCGGTCTATGACTTTATATCAAGATTCTCCTGACGCCATGCTTAAGATTGTTGTTTACCTTGTTCTGCTCACGATAGACGCTGCTGCGGCTGACATCAACCCATTCGCATGACCGCACGATTGGAATCTCCCACTCATCTTTGGAAACGAGTGCGATGCGCACCGTTGGGTCCAAAGATTAGATTTAGCCAGTCGCACTCGATCGTGAGTTGACCAACTTTCTGCTGCAGGACGGAGATTTCCCGCTCTTTTTCCACTAACATCCTTTCCTGGTCAGAGGGGCTTTTTGAAAAATATCGTCGCTCTTTTAATGGCTGTACCAGATGCTCAATGTCGCAGGTGCGATCTGAACCTTCCCCTACCCGCTCATTAAAGTGTGTGTTCACCGCTGAGCAGCTCCAGTACAACCTTTGATTTGAATTCAGCTTTGTAAAGTGTTTTTCACACTTTTTATGTCTCCATGAGATTCGGTTCTTTTCTGCTATATCTCATTTCCCGGGAACATGATAAACAGTCGTCTGGATTTCAGTTTCGGGTTTAAACAACATACGATCCGCAAAAGAAAATGACCTTGTTCTGCAGGCTGGATTTATCACAACGTCGGCAATGGCTCTCAGCAGGGCCAGATAAAATCAGAACCATCTGATCCGCAGTCTTATCAGGAGCGGCTGAATAAAGAAGCCGCAAAACCAAACGAACAGAAAAAACTGTCCAATGATGGCCTGTTTGCTGACCGTAAAACAACTTGTTCTGTCAGATTCCGGCCTCATCTTCAGAATAACGTCCTTGTTTTCAGGCCGGTTATGAGTAATGGAATAGCTTATAATAGCAGATGCTTTTTATTTGCTATGCTGTAATTTCATATTTGGTTTTTAAATCATTGTACCAGCTATATTCTATATAACCTTCTTTTTGCAGCCTGCCAACCACGATGCCTGCGTCAATCTCGACCTCACTAGCAAATTGAACTATTGATGACTTCGAGAAATCCTTCTTTGCAGTAAATAAATCGAATGCCTCACTTGGAATTAGCGTCTCCTTCGCGAATAAATCCGCATCAGACTCATCTGTATCTGAAGTACCGTTTGGCTGACCAATATGTCCATAAATGATGTGAGCTATCTCGTGGAAAAGGCTAAACCAAAAACGATCAGCGTCTTTGCCTCGCACTGTCAGTCCCATGACAATTTTACTACCATCATAAAATGTAGCGCCATGCAGAAATGACCCGCCGATATGAGGAAGAAAAATGATCGCTATACCACAGTCGGCCAGCATACTGACTAGTTCGCCGCAAAAAATCTCCGGATTCTCCCGCGTCATCTTTCTGATCTGCGGTATGATGCTTGAAAGCTTGTTTATATCGATGGGTTTCGTATCAACGTTCCTTGCCTCAAGCTTAGCTTTCTGCGCCCATGCCAACAGCGCATAATCGGCTCTTTCATGGTCAGCCAAACGTCTGCAGGTTATATTAGGAATTAAAGGACCTTGGAGTAAACCAAGCTGAACGACTTCAAAATATTTACGAAGATTAATCACCTTTTCTGTATCTTTACTTGTTATCGGAACCCATCCGTTTTTTGACATCTCTTTGTATGGGAATTTTTTTGCTATTTCTTTGTCAGCGTCCATTTCATTCTCAGCATTTGCCCTTGTTAGCTTATCGCGATAGACGGACTCGAGCCTGCTCCAAAACTGTGCAGGAACCCCAAGCACCAGCTCAAGACGCATGGCCATATCAGGGGTTAACTGGACCTCACCATTGATAAGTCTGCTAATATGCTTTTCTGACATATCCATTCTCTTAGCAAACTCCTTCTGGCTCATCCCTCTGTCAACAAGCTGCTCCTTTATGGTCACGCCCGGTGGTGATGCGATTATTGTACGGCTTCTCACCATCTGTGTTACCTCCTTTTTCATGTCACAGATTTAATGATAGTCAACGATTTCTATGACACGGACAATGTGAACTCCAGACACAGAACCTTTTTTCTCAAATACGAGGCGATAGGAGGGGTTCAAGACCATGGCATATTGTTTCTTTCTATTTCCCTTTAGAATATGGCATCCGCCGATCCTAAACTGAACCAGCATTTCAACAGAATCTGCAGCTGTTATTTGATCTATTCGCTGATGTATCGCCGCTGCCATTTGCTTGCCGTGTTTCTTTTCAGCCTCATGAGCATTTGTACATACCTTTTCGAGCCCACGGTTTTTATACTCTATCTGCAACCCATCACCCGCCCAATTGTTTACCCATGAGGTAAATTCATTGTAACACTGGTAGATAAAAAAGTAAAGTTAAAATTGTGGAATCCACGATCAGATGCAGCTTGAAACCGAAGCATTTCACCAGCTTTTCCCAAGGCGTGCCGTCTTCGCACATCCCCTGATAT
>JAGPFK010000329.1 GCA_018056585.1 Clostridia bacterium
CCGCGGACTACGTGGGCGGCGGCATTCCAAAGAATCCGCAACGACTTGGTTCAGCAGGTTCTGTACAATAAAATGCCAGCGGCGGAAGCCCTGGCCAGAGCGCAAAGCGACCTGGAGGCCGAGATTGCCGCGCCATAAAGCCGAAACCATGATGAAAAGGAAGGCAAAAAGAAGTACGCTGGACCATGACGCACGGGCCGGCTTGCTTCTTATTCTGCCTTTTTTTATCTTTTTTTCGATCTTTGTTCTTTACCCGCTTGTGCAAAATGTCTTAACCAGTCTGACAAATGAGAATCTCACAACGCGGGAGTTTATTGGTCTTGATAACTACAGACGCCTTCTTAAGGATCGCAGTTTTTTACGTTCTGTGCGCAATACTTTGGTTTACGCAGCTTTTTCAATTGTACCTTTGATGATCCTGGGTTTCATTGCCGCTTTGTGTGTTGATGGGACTGGGCGATTTAAAACAGCTGGGCGGACCGTGATTATTTTCCCTTATGTTTTGTCGATGGTTTCGGTTTCAATGATCTGGCTTTATTTGTTTGACCCTGGTTCCGGCCTTTTCAATAAAGGACTCTCTTTATTGGGTCTGCCGGGGAGCGACTGGCTTTTCGATGAGCATCTTGCGCTTTTCTGTCTCATCCTTGTTAACATCTGGAAAAACAGCGGTTATGTGATGATCATTGATCTGGCTGCCTTGCAGGGTGTGCCGCAAAATTTATATGAAGCAGCTCATATGGATGGCGCGGGGCATTTCGCACGAATCCGCCACATTACCCTTCCGGCTATCCGGCCGGTCAGTTATTTTTTGCTGACCACCTTGTCCATCGAGTGCTTCAAGACTTTTGACCAAGTTCGCATCATGACCAACGGCGGCCCCGTTGATGCCACTACAACGCTGACACATCAGATCTATATGCGTGCTTTTTCAGAGTTTAAAATGGGCTATGCATCGGCTATTTCCGTTGTCTTGCTCTTGATGGTTCTTGCCATGACTTTTTTGAACCTAAAAGCCGGCGGGCAGCTTGGCCGCGCCAGTCAGGATGTTGAATCATGACGGGTTCTTTCAGGTCTCGCATCATCATCGGCATCCTGCTCACTTTCTTTATTTTTGTGTCAGGTTTTCCTTTTGTTGTGATGCTTTCTGTCTCTTTTCAGGATATGAGCCAGATTTATTCACCCGGGCTGTCTCTCATTCCGAAGCCATTCCGGCCGGATGTTTATGCGGCTGCTTTGAGCAGCGGGCCGTGGCTGCGCTATATCCTAAACAGCCTTTATGTTTCTTTGATGGCCACGGTCATCAGTTTGTTGATCAATGCCATGACAGGCTATGCCTTTGCCCGGATTCAATTTCCTTTCAACCGCTTTTTATTTTTTCTGGTCCTTGTGGGTATGATGATTCCCACGCAGGTTACACTGGTTCCTTTGTTTATCCTGATTCGTCATTTCCCGCTTTCAGGGGGCAACAACCTGTTGGGCAGGGGCGGAACGGGTTTGGTCGACACCTATGCCGGTTTGATTTTGCCCTACATCGCAGGTTCTTTTGGTGTATTCATGTGCCGGCAGTTCTACAGCCTTTTCCCTGCTGAACTGGATGAGGCGGCTAAAATAGATGGCTGTTCACGTTTTAAAGCCTTTCTTTTTATATATCTGCCCCTGTCTGGTCCTGTTTTAGGAGCCCTGGCTGTCCTTAAATTCACAGGTGCCTGGAATGAATATGCCTGGCCTTTAGTCATAACCAACACCGGCTCTGACAAAATCACAACCGTTCAGCTGGCGCTGACCTCATTTCGTAACGAGGGTGAAATATTCTGGAATCAGCTCATGGCCGCGACGCTTGTTTCAACATCCGTCATTCTCGTTGTTTTTGTATCCATGCAGCGTTATTTTGTAAAAGGGCTGCTGGCCGGAGCCATAAAAGAATAAAGACGATCGTTTTCAGTTTATCATCGCGGTTACCAGTTTTGAGCTTTGATCAGCGAGGCCAGGTCTTCGGTCATTTGTCGCCTTGGTGTGTCAACGATGTCCGTGCTGTCCTGAAAAGCAAGAAGAGATCCGGCCAGTTCGGAGGAATGAAAACGGCATCCCATCAGCCGCTGTGGCAAGCTGCTGATATAATCGCTGTCCAAAGCGTCAGAATAAACTTTGACCTGACCAACACGGCCCTCCTTGACGAGAAAACCCAGCTGAACCTGTCCCCATAAAAAACGTTTTGAAACAGCGGCATCAAAAGCAAGGGTTTCCCCATAACGCCAGGACCAGTCGGTATAATGTGCCTCCAGAACCTGTAAGCGCGGGTCTGAACGAAAAACAAAATCATCGCATCGTTCGATTTGCCAATCTGCTTCCTGGCAGAAAAAGCGGACAAATAAATTTTCCATGGAAACTTTTAATTTATTGACTGTTAAGGATGGTTCAACCGATTGCAAATTGACAACACGCGCGCTCACGGAAGAGACGCCCTTTGCTTTTAATTTATCGGGTGACACCGTAAGATAACGGGCAAGCCGTTCATAATCTGATTGAACCATCAAAGTTCCATGGTGTAATCC
>JAGPFK010000330.1 GCA_018056585.1 Clostridia bacterium
TAAGGTCCCGGTTACGAGCCCGGTGATAAGCAACGGCGGCAAATAGGCAAACAACAAACGCGGCTCATGAAGCACCCAAACAGCAGCGGTTACCTGACCGATGTTGTGCGCCGCCGCACCGGCGACGCTGATGCCAATCGAAGAAAAAGCGCGCTCATGCCAGCGGCTTAAAAACCACATCAGGCCGAAAGCCAGGAGGCCGCCGGAAAGTGAAAACAATAAAGTCATGGGGCCACTGACCGCTCCCATGATGAGGCTCCTTGACACAACAATCAGCAGTGTGTCAGCCGGTTTCAGACGCAAAACTGAAAACAAAGTCACAATATTCGCAAGGCCAAGTTTAATACCGGGAATGGGGACCACCAGTTCAAGCGGGATAAAATGTTCCAGCCAGGACAAAACCAGAGCCAGTGAAATCAACAGGGCATCCAAAGTCAGGCGTCGGACATTAACGGTTTTCATCTGAGGATCACATCCACATCATCCGGACTGGAAGGCAAAGCCTCCGACCCCTCGATCTTCAGAATCAGCTGTCCTGGCACACAGGCTGCCATCTGACCTGGGCGACTGATCCAGCCGGTTTTTACACAAACCAGATCCGGACAATCGGCTTCGGCAAATCGAATTTTGCCTTCCTGATAGACAACCAGGTAGTGATAGCCTTCCGCATCGACAGCGATCGACCCTGACTTCTGAAGCTGTTCAGCCGGAATAACGAGGATGATTTCACCCTTGTGCGTTAAAACAGCCTGGACCGAATCCGTTTTGACCCCATACGGCCATAAAAACAAAAGAACAGACAATCCGGCAATCAACGCATACAGCAGAAAATCACCCCATTTGAGGTGATCAAACCCGTGTCGAGATATCTGATGTTGTTCTTTTTTTATAGTCAAACCGGTGTCAGACCCCTTATCATTATACGTCATCCTCCAAAAAGATCAGAACGTTCAACAGGCGGCGCTGTTTCGCTCGGCTCCGGACTGATCCATACCGTAATCGGCGTACCGGCCGCCACGGTGGTTCCGGCGGCCACAGACTGCTCATAAACCTTCCCGGCAAAGCCTTCTTTGGCCTCATCCGAAAGCATGAAAGAAATGTCGAGTTTTTTCATAAAACCAGCGGCAACAATCTCGTCTTTGGTCAGGTTGCGAAAATCCGGCACAGTCAGGGTCACCTCTGCAGGATTGTATTTCAGCGTCAACAGTGTGCCTTCATAAACTTCGGTTCCCGCCGCTATGCTTTGCTGCCAGATTTCACCCGGCAGGCGATTTTGATTCTTCTCAGCCACAAAGACGGGAATCAGATTCAGAGGCTCACACAACGCGCATGCTTTTTCGCGCGTGAAAACCTGTCCATAGGAAGAACCTTCCGGAGCAACCAGATCCGGTACGAAAACCATCCGGCCAAGAGACAAGGCAATATGAACCGTCTTTTTAATACCAATCACTCTATTTTGCGGGTCCTGATAGATAAGGGTACCCTTTGAGGCCTTGTTTTGTGTCTGTGTTACGCTGATTTTGATGGACGCCCCTTTCTCATTGTATTCTTTGGCCCAGGACTCGATATCGGCGCGCGTCTGACCGACAAAACAAGGAAGGACGATCTCATGACCAAGCGAATAGGTCAATTCGACCACATCAGACGGTTCATAAATCGTACCGGCCAACAGGCTCTGAGAAACAAACGCTCCCGTGTCTAATTCCGTGTAGCGTTCCCTGACTGCAATCTGAATGCCTTTTTCAGACGCCAGAGCCATCGCCTGTTCGCGTGTAAAGCCTGAAAAATCAGGAACCAGAATCTTTTTCCCCTTTGAAACGGTTAATGTAATTTCTGTTCCTTTGTCTACTTTCTTTTCAGGCGCGATACTCTGGCCTAAAATGGTCCCCGCTGGTAAGAAATCATCATATTCCTCGACGATCTGAAGTCGCAAACCGTTTTCTTCAGCAACCTGCCGGCACAAAACCAAATCCATGTCCTTAAAATCAGGGACTGAAACCTGTTCTTTCTTGATAGGCTCTTTCCCTTTTGAGACGACCACATAAATCGGCGTGCTGCGCCGGACCTTGTCTACAACCGTATCATCATTGATTTCATATCGAATCACGCGGGAGGGTTCAATTTCATCATGGTATTCCGTCGTAATCCGAACGCGCGTCATATGGTTTTCCTGCGCCCAGGCTTCCACTTCCTCTAATGTCATCGACAGCAGATCCGGTAAAGGAAGCAGAACATTGGGGTCACTGCCAAGTGACACCGTTACCTTCAAAAAATCGCCTTTTTTCAATTTTTCGCCTGGTTTGGGGTCTTGTGAGATGATCCGGCCGGACGGCACGTCATCATTGTATTCCTCCATCATCTGAAGCCGGATACCCTGATCATCTGCCCAAAGCTGCGCGTCGCTGAGAGGCCAGCCGCTCAAATCAATGACATGAATACCACGCTGAGAAAGTAAGATAAAAAGCAAAGCTGCGGCCACCAGCAAAAACACAATCAGAATCATCGTTTTTCGCTTGTTCCCGCCAGGAGCTTTTGTTTCCGG
>JAGPFK010000331.1 GCA_018056585.1 Clostridia bacterium
GATTATACCCGGGTGATCAACGGCAGAAACCCAATCATCTCACACGAATTTTTAGGAGAATCCGTCGAAGGCCTGGACATTCTCATTGTTGATGATATGATTTCTTCGGGTGAATCGATGCTGGATCTGGCGCGTGAGCTGAAGGCGCGAAAAGCAGGACGAATATTTGCCGCCGCAACATTTGGCCTCTTTACGGATGGAATCGGCGCTTTCCAGGACGCATGGGAAGAAGGAATCATTGACCGGGTCTTCGCGACCAATCTCATCTACCGCCGGCCTGAGCTTTTGGCCGCACCTTGGTTCGTAGATGTGAATATGGCCAAGTTTGTCGCTTTGCTTATCGATGCCATTAATCACGACGCTTCTTTGTCCAGCTTAATCGATCCAACAGAAAAAATCAGAAAACTTTTAGAGAACTATCGCAAAGGCATTTTACCTCAACCGGCACCCTAAAAGGGTAAATATCAAAAAGAAAGGAATAGGATTCATCTATGATTGAATTGCTCAAAGAACTCTTCAGCGGCGTCCTTTATTTTGGAACGCCCGGTGGTCTTCGAACCCTTGTTATGTTTGCGATCTCCGGAGTACTCATTTACCTTGCGATTGCGAAGGACTATGAGCCGGCTCTGCTTTTGCCTATTGGTTTTGGCGCCATCCTCGTGAATCTGCCGCCGACCATCGACGGTATCGCGGCAGTGCTGGGTGCCGAGGAATCGCCTGGCTTTCTTCGTGTTCTCTTTGACGCCGGGATTGCCACCGAGTTATTCCCGATTCTGATCTTCATTGCCATTGGAGCCATGATTGATTTTACACCGCTTTTAAAAAATCCATTTATGATTTTCTTCGGTGCAGCTGCACAATTTGGCATTTTTGCCACGTTTTTGCTGACCTTAATCCTGCTGCCATACATGGGCATTGTGGGTGAGGAGGCACTTAAGCTGGCAGCCGCCGTTGGCATCATTGGAGCCGCTGATGGACCAACAACCATATATGTTGCGAACCATTTTAATCTACGTGACTATATGGGACCGATCTCTGTCGCCGCTTATTCATACATGTCACTTGTTCCAATCATCCAGCCACCGGTTATCCGTGCGTTGACCACACGTAAAGAGCGGCTCATTCGCATGGACTACACCGAAGAGCGGGTTTCGCCGTTGATCAAGGTCCTTTTCCCAATCATCATCACCATCATTGCCGGTGTGATTGTTCCGATGAGCGTCCCCCTTGTCGGCTCACTGATGTTCGGCAATCTGATCCGCGAATGTGGCGTCTTGGAAAAATTATCAAAAGCCGCTCAAAACGAGTTATCCAGCCTGGTGACCATCCTGCTGGGCATTACCATTGGCTCAACCATGGTGGCTGACAAGTTTATTCAGTGGAACACAGCTCTGATCATGCTGCTTGGCTTGCTGGCCTTCATTTTTGACACGGCCGGCGGTGTACTCTTTGCCAAACTGCTCAATGTTTTCCTGAAGAAGAAAATCAATCCCATGATTGGTGCGGCCGGCATATCAGCGTTTCCGATGTCGGCTCGCGTGGTGCAACGCATGGCTAAGGCAGAAGACCCAACCAATTTCATTTTAATGCCGGCTGTGAGTGCCAATGTTGCCGGTCAGCTCGGTTCGATCGTCGCCGGAGGCCTGGTTATCAGCCTGATCTCGATGCTGGTCCGTTGATCACAGTAATTGATCCGGAGTAAAGGAGTAAAGGATTATGACATTTATCGAACAAATCAAACAAGCAGACTTACTCGTGCAAGGTGGTTTTGTTGCCATTACCGGTTTGGTTATTGTTTTTTTGGTGCTGGGACTCTTTTTTCTGACCATTAAGATCATGCAGAAGATTGATCGTGGAGAGGATACAAAAGAGACGAACTAATCGTTTTTTAGAATCAGACGCAGCCAAAAAACAAAAGCCGTCGCGATCAGTTCACAGCCTACCAGAATAAAAAACAAATCATACTGGTTGCCGCTGATTAAAAGATCAAGCCCAATCATAACAGCCATAGCCAGTCCGGTTATGATGACACGGCCTGGCCAGGATAAAAGAAAGAGGTCCAGCAAGAGGCGTGGAAAGGTTGTTTTATGCTTTTTGCTGTGCCTCTGCTTTGTCTTTGCAGCCCGGGTTGATTTTTTGGAAACAGCCATCGTGCCACATCCTTTCTGTTATAGTATATTAGCACAAAAGATAAGACTTAAGTGAGTAAATGGGAGGATTTTCATGCCTCTTGACGGCGTTTTGGCCAGATACCTGGCACTCGAATTAGATAAAACTCTTGCAAATGCTCGTGTTGACCGGATCTACCAGCCAGATCTGCATGATCTGTTCATCGTTTTTCGTTGCGATGGTCAGAATAAGAAACTGATCCTGTCCGCTCATCCGGCCGAGCCACGCTTGCATCTGACCAAAGAAGACAGAAAAAGCACAGGCGACAGCCCCCCTATGTTCTGTATGCTTTTGCGGAAACATTTATCAGGAGCTCGTTTGGTTCATGTGACTACGCCCGGCTTTGAAAGAATTTTCGATTTT
>JAGPFK010000332.1 GCA_018056585.1 Clostridia bacterium
ATGATATAATGGCTGGAGCGATTGGAGGTGCTTTTCATGAAATCATTAGCTGAACTCGAAGCTGTTCGCCAAAAAGCCAGAGAGAAGATACTGAACCCAAACGGACGCAAGATTGTTGTCGGTATGGCGACCTGTGGCATTGCGGCGGGCGCACGTCCGGTGATGGAAGCCATAGAGGATGAACTGAATATTCGTGGAGTCCATGACGCCGTTGTGACCATAACAGGCTGCATCGGTGTCTGCCGTCTTGAACCGATTGTAGAGGTGATCGAAGAAAACGGTGATAAAGTGACTTATGTTAAGATGGACCCGATTAAGGCAAGACGTGTTGTGGCTGAACACATCGTTAACGGGCGCATCTGTGCCGATCTGACCATTGGAGCGGCGGAGCCTAGCAAAAAATCGGAAAATTGACGGCATCAGGCTTTTGGAGGCTTAAGCGATGAGTTTGATTATTTTATTGGATTCTTTAAAGATCCATAAGATGCGACACGAACGAACGATTCAGCTTTGGTTTATTATGCTTTATCTCATCAATCTTCTGCCTCTGATTTTGCCTTTTGGCGATAAAGATTTTTCAGCCCTTTATCTTGCTGTTGAAAACATGCTGAGTGGCGATCTAAATGTACCACCTGCCTGGGAACTGCTGACTCCCGGGAATTGGCTAACTTTGGGTATTTTCCTTTTAACCGGCCTTATAACGCTTTTCTTTTCGCTTATATATGCTACTCTTTATGTCGGTGAAAGAGAAAATATGCAACCCAAAGAGGCCGTCCTTCGTTGTCTCTCCGCTTTACCGAAATTGTTTCTGTTCGCGCTGATTTTATTTATACCCGCCATGCTTTCAGCTTTATTGGCTTTTTTCCCTTTAATCATATTTCTTTTTATGATGTATTTTTTACCTCTGATGCTGACCATTGAACGCAAGCCATTGCTGACTGCCATAAAGGACAGCTATGCGGCAACACGACATCAAAAATTATCTATCTTTTTCAAAGTGCTGATTTTGTCTTTTATTCTGAGAATTCCCCAGACTTTGATTCAGGCCTGGGTTCAGGCTCCTTTACCGCTTTATATTTTGAGTACATTTTTTACGGTTTTAAAGGCATTTGTTTACGGACGTCTGATGGGCATTTTATATGTCCATATTGTAATGAAAGTACCGTTTATGCTACCATCTAAGTCTGATACAACGGAGTAATGTACAAGGAGGAAAATACGGTATGGCGGATATCAAGCAGATCGCGCTTCAAAAACACAGGGAATGGCAGGGGAAAATAGAGATCAAATGCAGAGCGCCGGTTTCGAACAGCCAGGATTTATCGATTGCCTATACCCCTGGCGTGGCCGAGCCGTGTCTTGAAATAGAAAGAGATATCAATTTATCTTATGTCTACACCCGTCGTTGGAATCTGGTTGCTGTTGTGACCGATGGAACAGCAGTCCTGGGGTTAGGTGATATCGGCCCTGAAGCGGCTATGCCGGTTATGGAAGGTAAATGCGTTTTATTCAAATCATTCGGTGATGTGGATGCTTTTCCGCTTTGCATCCGATCCAAAGATGTCGATGAAATTGTAAAGACCATCCATTTGATTTCAGGCAGTTTCGGGGGCATCAACTTAGAAGATATATCGGCGCCCCGCTGTTTTGAGATTGAACAAAAACTTAAAGCCTGCTGTGACATCCCTATCTTTCATGATGATCAGCATGGTACAGCCGTCGTGACTTTAGCCGGCCTGATCAATGCTTTGCGTGTCGTTGGTAAAAAACTGGAAGATGTTCACATGGTTATCAATGGGGCTGGAGCCGCTGCAACAGCGATTGTCAAGTTGCTGATATCCTGTGGCGTCACAAACGTCATTCTTTGTGATCGCAAAGGCGCGATTTATAAAGGCCGTGAGGGGCTGAACCCCTATAAAGAACAGCTGGCAGCCATGACAAATCATGAAATGAAAAAGGGAACCCTGGCGGATGTGATGCCTGGTTGTGATGTATTCATCGGCGTTTCCGCACCCCATGTTCTGAACTTTGAGATGGTTCGGTCTATGGCAGAAAATCCCATCATCTTTGCCTGTGCCAATCCTGTTCCCGAAATCATGCCGGACGTGGCTATTCAAAGCGGTGCCGCTGTTGTCGCAACAGGACGTTCCGATTTTCCAAATCAAATTAACAATGTGTTGGCCTTCCCCGGCATTTTCAGAGGTGCTCTTGATGTCCGGGCAAGTGATATCAATGACGAGATGAAACTGGCTGCCGCTCATGCCATCGCAGATTTAATTGAACCGGATGATTTGCGGCCTGACCACATCATTCCGTCTGCCTTTGATCAGAGAGTGGGACCGGCTGTTGCTTCAGCCGTGGCTGCAGCAGCCAGAAAATCAGGTGTGGCACGCATCTGAATGGATTTTTGTTTTCAGGACAAAAACCAGACTGATGCGATCAGTCTGGTTTTTAACTTGAAGGGTATGAAAAAAGAGGTGAGATGATGGGTATCAAAGAAAAAATATTAGTTCTTTTACAGAATAACGCGCG
>JAGPFK010000333.1 GCA_018056585.1 Clostridia bacterium
CTTTGCACCATTATATAGATCGTCATGTGTCCTATGGAGAAACAGATGCAGCAAACAAGAAAAAACAGGAAACAGATGATCTGAAAATAAAAGACTACTTGTCACGACCGATTTATGTGGAACGCCAGATTGACAGTGCTATTGCTGCCTGTGATTATGTCAAGGCCTTAAAACGCAGTCATAAGACGATGTATCTGGCTGTTGACGAATGGAACGTCATAGCCGAAAAAAAACATGAAGGTACGAAGCATGAAGACTGGCAGATTGGCTCACCCATCGATTGTGGTGCTCACACAATGGAAGATGCCCTGGTTTTTGCTTCCATGATGATGGCCATTATCCGCAGGTCAGACAGAATCAAAATTGCCTGTCAGTCTTTGCTGGTCAACACAGGACCGTTGATTGTAGCAGGTAAGGGCAAAGCTTTTTGCAACACAATCTACTATCCATTCCAGCAGATTGCCCGTTATGGGCGGGGTATGGTTCTGCAACAAGCCGTGTCTTCACCTTTATATGCCTGCAGCCACTTTCGTGAAGTTTCGATATTAGATAGTCTTTCCGTGTATGATCCGAAAAACAATTTTCTGACCATTTTTGCTGTCAACAGAGGCTCTGAACCCCTTTCTCTGAAAATCGATCTGCACGATTTTATAGATTTGAGAAAAGTTAAGGAGTGGGCTATGCTTCATCAAAATTTAAATGAAAGCAACACAGAGCAGACACCTGAAAATGTGATTCCACGACAGGTCAAACAGACTCATATTTTAAAAAGTGAGGCTGAAACCACCCTGATGCCATATTCCTGGAATGTTATCAGATTCAATTCATAAGGCTTTGGATATCATGATATAATTGAATAAATGCGTTTTATATTTCGTCAGACAAAAGGAGGTTTTCCCATGAAAAAAGCGGACATCACCTTTGCCAGAGAATATCAGGTTGGTTCTGTAGATCCGCGTCTCTTTGGCTCTTTTATCGAACATCTTGGGCGCGCTGTTTACGGCGGCATCTATGAACCGGGACATGAAACGGCGGATGAAAAAGGATTTCGCCGGGATGTCATCAAACTGATACAGGCGATCGATGTGCCTATTGTTCGTTATCCCGGCGGTAATTTTGTTTCCGGTTATCATTGGGAGGACGGAATTGGTCCCGTTGATCAAAGGCCTGCAAAACTGGATCTGGCCTGGCAGGTCATTGAGCCCAATCGGTTTGGAACAGATGAGTTTTGCGATTGGGCCAAAGCCGTGGGCACAGAAGTGATGATGGCCATAAACCTGGGAACCCGCGGTATTGATGCGGCCCGTCATTTGGTTGAGTATTGCAACCATAAAGGCGGATCCTATTACAGCGATTTGCGAAGAAAATACGGCCATGAGGAGCCACATGGGATTAAAGTCTGGTGCTTAGGCAATGAGATGGACGGTCCCTGGCAGATCGGCCATAAGACGGCAGAAGAGTATGGACGATTGGCGTCGGAATGTGCCAAAGTGATGCGCCTGGTTGATCCTGATATTGAACTGGTGGCCTGCGGCAGTTCTCATCGGGGCATGGACACTTTTGCAAAATGGGAAGCCACCGTTCTGGACCACACCTATGATGTCGTTGATTATTTATCGCTTCACACCTATTTCGGAAATCAGGACGACTATTTGCCTGACTTTTTAGCCATGTCAATGGGCATGGATCAATTCATCGAAGAAGTCGTCAGTATTTGTGATGCGGTCAAAGCTAAAAAACGCAGCAATAAACAGATTGATTTGTCCTTTGATGAATGGAATGTCTGGTTCCATTCACATGAAGAAGAAAAAGATCGAACACCCTGGCAGATTGCACCGCCGCAGCTTGAAGATGTCTATACCTTCGAAGATGCTTTGGTTGTCGGCTGTATGCTGATTTCGCTGCTCAAACACGCGGACCGTGTCAAGATTGGCTGCCTGGCACAACTGGTAAACGTCATTGCTCCTATTATGACCGAAACGGGCGGGCCTGCCTGGGCTCAGACAATCTATTATCCATACCTGCATGCTTCACGTTATGGCAGGGGCAAGGTGCTGCAGTCACTCATCACCTCGGAAAAATATGACGGCAGAAATTATACAGATGTACCGTACCTCGAAAGTGTTGCTGTCTGGCACGAAGAAAAGGAAGAAATCACGCTGTTTGCCGTCAACCGTGCCCAGGATGACGAGCTGCTTCTGACAATAAAAATGCTTGATCTTCATGACTATAAATTAAAAGAACATATTACCATGTCCGGTTTTTGCCCGAAAGCCGTCAACACCGCCCAAAATCCGGATGCGGTTATCCCGTCAAGGATCAAAACGGAAGCGGTCACAGATAACGGACAGCTTCAGATCAAAATTCCTGCCTTATCCTGGAATGTGATCCGGTTAGAAGCCGTGAAGGGGTGAATTAATGGCAGAATAGAGCATTCATGAAAGAAGGACTAATGATGACCTGCTGGCGGAGTTTTGCCGCTGGCTGGGTCATCATTCGCCTTTCTTATTTTATCGAAAATCATGCATAGGC
>JAGPFK010000334.1 GCA_018056585.1 Clostridia bacterium
CAACTCAAGAAACAACCGGTCATGTACGATTGCGAGGCTGGGCACAATCGGTTTATCCGGCCAGGCCGCGGAATCCAGATCAAGAACAAGGCGCTTTTTTACCGTTGCAGGCACATCCCGACTTTTAGGTTTGATTTCAGACACCGTCCCATCTTCATGATAGGACACCTGATACAGGGAAGGGACATAGAAACCGTGAAGGCCTGATGCTTTTTTCAAAAAATCGGCCCGGTCCCAATTTGAGGGACGGCGGCCGCCGACACAGGTGCTTCGATAAAGATCAATCAGTTCGCCGATCGCTTCTTCCCCTTCGCCAATCAGAACCAGATCAAAAAAATCAGCCATAGGCTCCACATTATAAGCCACAGGGCCACCTGCAATAATCAGCGGGTCCATTTGTTTTCTTTCAGAAGCCCAGATCGGAATGGATGCCAGATTCAGCATGTTGAGTATATTGGTATAACTCAATTCATATTGAAGCGTAAAGCCAATCATATCAAATAAACAAAGAGGTGTTCTGGATTCGAGTGTGTACAGAGGCAGATTCTGACGCCTCATGCCGGCCTCCATGTCCGGCCATGGGGCAAAAGCTCTTTCACACCATGTGTCTTCACGTTGATTGAGCACATGATAAAGAATGTGAAGCGCCAAATTAGACATGCCTATCTCGTACACATCCGGAAAACAAAACGCGAAGCGGGTTCGAACCTCGCCATCACCGCATTTTGTTTCCTTTATCACACTGTTGTACTCTCCGCCCACATAACGCGCTGGTTTTGTAACCGTGCGCAGCAGGGATCGTGGCAGGTTTACCGTTTCTGACATCACGGCGTGCCGCCTTTTTGTGAAAGCCGTGCCTCCAGCAAAGCCCTCTGTTCTTCAAAACCAGGTTTACCCAGCAAGGCAAACATATTTTTCTTATAGTTTTCAACACCCGGCTGGTCGAAAGGGTTAACGGCAAGCAAATAACCGCTGATGGCGCAAGCCAATTCAAAAAAGTAAACCAGCTGACCAAACTCATACGCTGTTCGTTCAGGGATGAGGATCTCAAGATTGGGTACCCCACCATCCAGATGAGCCAAAATGGTTCCGCGAGCCGCCTTTTTGTTAATGTCGGCGACGTCGAGACCAGCTAAGAAGTTAAGGCCATCGCGATTTTCCGGATCAAAAGGAACAGAAAACGCATGCCGGGATTTTTCAAAAAGCAAAACCGTTTCAAAAAGCATGCGCCGACCGTCTTGAATGTACTGGCCCATGGAATGCAGATCCGTGGTGTTGTCTACACCGACCGGCAAGATTCCGCGGCCGTCTTTTCCTTCACTTTCTCCATACAGCTGCTTCCACCATTCGGTAAAATAATGCATAGACGGCTCATACTGGACCATGATTTCCACACCATAGCCTTTACGAAGTAAAATGTTGCGAACGGCAGCATACAGATAACTGGGATTTGATTCGGGATCCGGCTTAGTCCAGGCTTTGGCTCCATCGCAGGCTCCTTGCAGGATTTCACGGATATCAATGCCGGCAACGGCGATCGGTAAAAGTCCGACAGCCGTCAAAACAGAATAACGCCCGCCAATATCGTCTTTCACCACAAAGGATTCATAGCCCTCTTCTTCTGCCAGCTGATGCAGCATGCCCCGGGATTGATCCGTTGTTACGAAGATGCGTGACCGGCTTTCATCCTTGCCATATTGATTTTCCATCCATTGCTTTAAAATGCGAAACGCGATGGCTGG
Source organism: Clostridia bacterium (assembly GCA_018056585.1). GTDB lineage: Bacteria > Bacillota > Clostridia > Saccharofermentanales > UBA5734 > JAAYBY01. The sequence goes on from JAGPFK010000334.1 coordinate 1,743, forward strand.
TTCAGTTGTAGAGCCTGATTTTGAAATGACATTGATTGAAACTTTTTTGCCCTCGATCACATCAAAAAGCTCCGCCAGATAATCCGCGCTCAGATTATGGCCGGCAAAAAGGATAAGGGGCGTTTTGCGCTGCCTTTTCGTCAGCAAGGGAGAAAACGTATGACTTAACATCTCAATGGCCGCGCGGGCGCCAAGATAAGAGCCACCGATGCCAATAACAATAAACACATCGGAGTTACGGCGGATCCGGGATGCCGTGCGGCGGATACGGGCTAATTCTTCTTTATCTGGTCGGATGGGCAGGTCAAGCCAGCCCAGATATTCACTTCCAGGGCCCTTCCTTTTACGCAAAAGCTCATGGGCCGTGATCACTTGAGGCCAGATTTTTTCGATTTCAGCCGGTTTTACAAAAGAAGCCGTATTTTGAACATTCAATTTGATCATACAGATCCCTCCTGTACTCTGAAAGACAATTTATGCCAATATGTGATACAGTATACAGCACAGACAGAAATGCTGGCAACGTCATGATCAAAGATGTCATTGCCTGATACAGGATGGTAAAAGTTATGAAAGAATATGGTTTGGTTTTAACCGGAGGAGGGACACGAGGGGCTTATCAGCTTGGAGTCTGGAAAGCATTGGATGAACAGAAGGTGCCCATCCGGGCAGTAGCCGGTGTTTCCATCGGGGCCATCAACGGTGCTTTATTTTGTCAGGGAGATTATCAGCTTGCCTGGCGAGCCTGGCATGAAATACGAATCGATGACCTGATTGAACTACCGGAGG
>JAGPFK010000017.1 GCA_018056585.1 Clostridia bacterium
ATTTGATCTGAAAATTGGTTTTTACCTGGTCTTGATGGAATGGCATCATCCCGACTCTGAGATCTGCGCGTGGGATACAGAAGCGCGCAGGCGCTACACAGATTACATCACTGGCATGGTTTATGAACTGATGACGCAGTATGGAAAAATCGATTTGCTCTGGTATGATTGTCCACTACCTATGGAAAGTTGGGAAGGCTGGGACTCATTGGAACGCAATCAGATGGTCCGACGGCTTCAACCGGAGATCATTATGAACAACCGCAGCCGCCTCGATGAAGATTACAGCACACCGGAAGGCCATATTACGCCCGCTGAAGGAGACTGGGAATCCTGTATGACATCAAATCAATTGGCATGGGGACATATTGATCCTGTCCAGGCCGCCCGCTTTACACACAACGCACCCGAAATCATCCATATGCTCAATACAGTCACGGCAGGCGGCGGAAATTTATTGCTTAATATTGGACCGCATGGAGACGGTTTGGTGCCAGAGGATGTTCTTTCACCTTTCTCAAATGTTGGCCGGTGGCTGGATGCAAACAAAGAAGCTGTCTACGGACAAAAGGACCGGATCCCGCTGCGCTGCACCAGTGGTGTATGCGGCGTGACACTCGATCAGCAAAAAAGAAGAGCCTATATCTGGCATTGGATTTGGCCAACCGGTGGAGAAACTTATATCGGCGGCTTTATTACACCAGTAAAAAAAGCCTGGATTCTGGGCAGCGGCGAAATTGTTGCGTTTGACCAGTTAGACAAACGTATCCGATTGAAAGGGCTGCCCCGTTCCTGCCCTGATCCTTATGCCGGAATAGCCGTTACTGTTCTGGAATTTGACGGGGATGGCCCGGTTGAACATGTCATGCTTCAGCAGACAAAAAAAGCTGAACAGAATGATCTTGGCGATTTGAAATAGCTTTTAAGGAAAGAGGCACAATCATGAAAAAAGTTGCGCAATGGGAACTATTCGAACTCCAATTAACCACTCAGGAAACATTTGCCAATCCGTTTTTGGACGTTGAGCTGAAAGCCTCGTTTGCCTGCGAAGATAAAGAATGGACCGTTGATGGTTTTTACGATGGCATAACAGAGGGACAGCCAACCTGGCGAATTCGTTTTGCACCGACGCGGCAAGGCCTCTGGTCTTACGTCACAAAATCTAACACGCCCGAGCTGGATGGACAAACTGGTTCTTTTCTGTGCACGGAGCCGCTTTCTTCCGGCGGCCTGACCATCAACCCGCATTTTGCAAGCTGGTTCTTCAGAGAAGACGGCAGCCCTCAATGGATCGTCAATGAAGGGTGGTATCCGCACCCGGCGAATGGCACCTTTTATGACTATGAAGAAGTTGATTTTCAGCAGCCCAGCGAACAAGATATGCTCTTTTACCTTCGTACTTTATCAGAGTACAGCGTCAACATGATCATCGACATGGGTCAACTCTATGCCCGTCAATCCTCCATTACGGATCCTTCTTTCCGCTGGCCATGGGCTGTTGTTGATCCGATTCATAATAAAATCGATAAGGATCGGTTTAATCTGGATTATTATCAGCGTCTGGACCGATTTCTTGAGGAAGCAAAAAAACATGAGATTTTCTTTGCTTTAGAGCTTTTGTATGATAATTCAGTCGTTCGCCCGAGAGAATGGGCCAACCACCCATTAAATATTAAAAATGGCGGCTGGCTTGAAGGTAACGCATATGGTACAGGCTGGGGAGATGTATTTGATCTGACTAATCCGATACATGTCAAGTACACAGCGCGTTATCTCAAATATACCATCGCACGCGTCGCTGCCTATTGGAATGTCATCTGGTCCATTGGATCTGAAAATGGTAACCTGATTCGGCTCCCTCAGGAAATCCTTCCTTACGCGCTTTATTCTCCAGAGAAAACAGCGGCCTGGTATCACCATTGGGGTGATTACATCGGACGCAAAGACCCCTATGGCCGTTTGCGCACCTATGGGGATACTGGCCGCCAGCCACTCATGGTCACGGCTCCGTACAATAACATCATCGTCACACAAGATCCTAGAAATTATCCCAAAGATAACCCGGATGCCTATTATCAGGCCATGAACGATTTTGGAGAATCCTTCTGGTATTACGGGCGCCCGACTGTGATTGGAGAAATGACTGCCGGCACAGGCGGCCATTATGATATGGAGCGTCGGCTGTATTGGATTGGCCTTGTCAGCGGCTATATGATGGGTCGGGCGGATCGCCACTTTTCACCGGTTGACGCCGAACAACTATCAGAAAGCAAAAAATTCAATGTCAACGGGATTCCGCCGATCTATGCTGATCTGAAGAGAATGACTCACTTCATCAAAGATCAGAAAATCCCATTCTGGCGCATGCGACCTTCTGATGAATCCATTCAAACTGACGGGACCATGGTTTTCTGTCTGGCCGCCCGTGAAGAAGTTTATCTGCTTTATTTTGTTCACGGCGGAAAAGCTTCTATGGAATTACCAAAAAGCCAATACTGCTGGTTTAGCCCAACAACCGGAAGAATAACCGAATCCGGCACAACAGAGCCAGGTTACCGGACCTTCCTTGCGCCGGATGAAGAGGACTGGGTTTTATTGATCCGCGCAGAACAGAATCTAATTTCCTGAATGGAATGTCTGGATTGGCTCAATTTGGATTGTTTCGCCAATTTCTGTTGGAATAGACAATCGTTCTCCAGATATTGTCAATTGTTTCTCTGAAGGATAGCGTGTGATTGTAACCATATGATTCGGCCATGGATTTTCAAGGACCAAGGTTTGTCCTCGATGTGAGTAGGCCTGAACATCACATACCACACCGTCAGAAAGAGCAGCACTGACTTGAAAAGCACCATAGGCCCATAGCTTTTCAAATTGAGCATTGGGATATGTTTGCCGTGGCCAGACTCGAAATAAACGGATAATACGTTCATGGCTGAGCATCATCATTTCCTGTATTGTATTAGGCACCGTACTGAGATTTTCAATTCCATGAGGGTTGTACCGGATAAAACCGTTTGGCATCCCAAGCTGCTGAATACGATCTTTGAGCTCAGATAAGATGATCTCGGGATCAAAGCCAACCCGGACTGCTGCAGGAAAGAATAGGCAGCTGATGTTTCCATCATTCCAGGCTCCCGTTTTGAGGGGTTTGTTTTTACTTTCTTTTTGCTTCTCTTGGTATTCCGCCATCCCCTTTTCCTGGATAGCCCGAATTTCTATTGTATTTCTCGCAGTTTCAAGCAATGCCGGAGGGGAGCTGAGCCCAATTCCCCCGGCCGGATAAATGTGCATGATATTTGCCGGAAATCCAATGGACCATTGCGCTCCTTTTTCTTCGTTAAAGAAGATGGGTTTATCATGATATTGCAAAGGAATAATCGTCTTAAAATCTATGTCTGTATCACTGCGATGTGAATATTCCGATGTAATCTCATTGAGTGTCCCGATCGGATAAGGGCTTAATTGTTGGGCAATCTTCCGCCAAAGTGCGCGTTTTTCAGAATCAAGTCCAACCTCTTCGCTGATTTCAGGCATCATAGAAAAAAATACTTTCAGATAACCCAGAGAGTTTGTTGCATTTTCAGGAATGCCTGATTCCTCAACCTCTTTTGTGGTCCGTTCATGCATCCCATCGTCAACAATTCTGTATTCTCCATTTTCATAAACCAGGTCATTTTCCCAAAAGACTGCAACTGCCCGAAGAAAGGGATATACTTTGCGGGCATAATTATGATCAAGCGTCAGCGCGTAACGGATAAGCATATTGATCGCGCCGTGGACTGCCTGCGATTTCATATGCAATAACAGAGGCTCACTGACCATCCCGACCGGGCCGAGACCCAGCGGCAGATAAATCCCTTCATGATGCAGCAGCCTCAATGACATTTCCTGCCCTATGTCAAGCATGTCCAGATAAGGCGCATCATGCGGATCAGACTGTTCGAAATGACCAGAAGCCAGGAGTCCCAGATACGCCGATTGGTGATTATAGTTTATTTTGTAATTGCCATTCCATGCCATCCGATCATATGTTGAAATACCCAGGATGTTGGGCGGATATGCCGGATCTCTGCTGACGCTGGCTAAAACATATTGTGATAAATAGTAGCGTTGCAGAATAACTGGATCATCAAAGTAAACACCTGATACAGACCAAAAATCTGACCACCATCGTCTGTGTTGTTCAAAAAGGGCATCTAGATCATTCTTGGTCATCCAACGTGCACGCGAACAAGCCATTTCATAGGGGCGGCTCTGCTTTGCCCATGAGCGTAAGGTCAGAATGAAAACAGCGGGAGACCCCGGTTGCAGCTTTATCACAGCTCCATCGCAATCCAGGAATCGGCCTGCGAATCCGACTTTTGTCGGAACATCAACGCGGTCGCAAAATGCGCGATAACCGCAAATCAGACCTTGTTCTGTGGTCTTTCGGACTTGCTGCGGCATACCGCCTATTAATCCAGCAAAAGTCCCTTTTAAAGAAATCTCTTTTTCTTCAATTCCTGAAAAGTCGACCCCGATATCGCAACCTTTCCCGATTTCATCAGGAAAGAAAAAAGAAGCTGAGAATTCAATCATCCGGTTCGACTCAAATGTCAAAACCAGAATGTTCTCCGTTGCGGCAACCCATGCACGAAGAGTCAGAACGGTTCCATCTTCTTTTTTGTAAGTTGCCGTCGTAACCGCAGAGGTAAAATCCTGAACGGCTTCGTATGAAGCTCCGGCCAACTCAGGAATATCAAAAACTATTCGGCCAACAGGCCGAGGGCTGCCGAGTCCAACAGGCGGATCATGCTTTGCTGACTCATTGTCATGAAAAAATTCATAGTTCACATTGCTTTCCATTTGCCAGAAATCATTGGTTGTCACCCAAAATTGCGGCCATCGCGGCGGACCGGCAAATGCCGCAAGCATATCCCCGTTTCCAAGAATAGGTGCATCAATTTTAGTTCCGGCAAACTCCCAGATTCGCCATCGTCCATTACCAGAAACATCGACATCGCCTGCCGGTAATGATGAGGGTGGCGTGTTAAAAACGGCACGGTATTGGGATACAAATTCAAGCGGATTTTTGTTTCCTCTATCAAGCATATCCGGTTTTCTCAACCTCCGGATGATTCACTCTGGCTGTAAATGAGCGAATGATCAGAACAGCTCATTCATGGCGGTAATATATACTGCTCTCACGAACAATAAGCCGCGGTTCAAAAATAACACGCTTTGAACGAATGGGTCCTTTCCCTGAATCATCCAATCGCTTAAATAACAACTCAGCCGCTTTCCTACCAATTTCGGCCTGAGCAATGGCCACGGTCGATAATGGGGGCGTTACTTTCCAAGTCGTGTCAATGTTGTCCATCCCGACAATCGAAACATCCTCCGGAATTCGAATGTTTTTATCTTTTAATGCGCAAAATGCACCCAACGCCATGATGTCATTGGCGCAGCAAACTGCGGTTGGCGGCGATTTAAGAGAAAAAAAGCTGTTAATGGCATCGTAGCTGGATGGTTCTGTATAATGGCACCAGTAAGCCAGATCCTTATCATATGCCAACCCACTGTCCCGAAGAGCATTGACATAACCTTGATGGCGTTCCTTAAAAAGGTCTATATGATGAGGTCCGGCAATATAACCGATACGAACATGCCCCTGCTGAGCAAGATGACGTACGGCAAGATAGATTCCTTTTTCAGCATCGACACCAATGTAGTCGAATCGATCCTCATCATGCCCCCCAAGATATCCTTTGCTAAGGCAGGTGAGCACGAGTGGAGCAGAGATCAGTTTAATCTCTGCTTCATGGCGGGAGGTATATGAGAAATTGACCAAAATCATACCGTCGGCGTACCCTTGCCGAAGCATTTTCAACGCTTTGATTTCCTCTGATGCTTTTCCGCCGGTGTAATATAAAATCATTGAACATCCGTTCGCTTGCGTTACTTCCTGAACAGATTTAATCATATCGAAATAGAATGGATTATCCATATCCGGAATAGCAAGCAGAATCAAACCTGTTTTTTTAGTTTTTAGGGTACGGGCTGCACGATTCGGGATATAGTTAAGTGATGCGGCAGCCTCTTCTATCCGGATTCTTGTATCAGGATGGACATACCCAATACGGTTGAGTGCACGAGACACTGTACCAACTGAAACGCCTGCGGCTTTAGCAATATCATAGATCGTTACAGTTGTTTCTTCGTTTACCTTCTTTTTTCCGTTCACAGACTACTCCTTCAGATGACCCGCTGAATTGATAACCAGCCAAACAAGTTGTGTTTATGTTAGCAATTTATTTATAAAAGTTCAATGAATCGATAAAACGATTATATCAACCCTTAACGGCTCCCAACATGGCGGATTTAACAAACAGATTCTGAAACATCAGGTAGACCAGCAATATGGGTATAATGGATAAAAACAAGCCAGAATACATAGCCTGATAATTCGTTGTGTAGGTACCGGAAAGCGAATTGATCAATGCAGTGATGGGCTGGTGCTCGGGTTTCAGATAAAGAATTCCATTGAGCATATTATTCCATACATTCGGCAAAGTAATGGCTAAATATGACGCAAAAGGCGTTTTCATGTTCGGCAGCAAAATGCGAAGGAAATAGGTGAGCCGCGTCCCGCCGTCCATTTCCACCGACTCGCGCAGCTCATCGGGAATCGTCGCAATATACGAAGTAAAGATCATAACCGGAATAGCCCCTCCTTGAGCACCCAAAAGGATCAAAGCCAGATAATTGTCATATAACCCCAGATATTTTGTCACAATCAGATAGCAAGGAAGCATGGTGACAGTGCTTGGAATAATCATGGAAAAAATATAGAGTCTGTAAAGATGCTCATGCCATTTTTTGCGGAACCGAGCCAATACGGATCCCGTCATAATGGTCAATATGCCGCCCAAAGCCAGTGTGCCAAAAACAATGATAAGTGTATTGTAAAAGGACTTCATAAATCCGCTTTTCCATATGGTAATAAAGCCGTTATATCGGACCAATGGCTGGAGGTAATTAATGATTTTCTCTTCCGGAATATCATATTTTTCCGCTAATTGACGCAACGTTAGATTCGGATTGATATATCCGGAAAGCCCCATTTTTTCTTTAAAATCAGCTATATCGAGATTATAATAGGTAGCCATATTGCCAAATTGGTAGTCCATGTTGAATTCTTCAGCTTTCGGTATCCATAGGTGCAGAACCGTGCTGTCTTTTGTCGCAACGAACGACCGAACAAAGAGAAAATAAAACGGTATGATGGTCGCAATTGTATAAATGATCAGGAGCAGCGTAATACAGATTTGCGACAACTTTAATTTTTTATGATCCCCAGATCTGATCGTTTTTTCAACTCTCATTTCTTTGCCTTTTTTTTCAGACAATATCATTGACATCCTCCCATTTTCACTGTGACATTCATAAAATGGCTTTTATCCGTTAATATTGCATTTTCTTTTGCCAACGGATCATGAAAAAGGCAATTATAATTAATGGAACAAAGACAGTTAATGACATGGCAACAGATTGAGACAAGCCGCCGACAAATCCTTTTTGGAAAACAAGAACAGATAAGAACACAGCGCTTTGATTCCCATACATAGCACCCATTCCAAACAGCTCATCGATCAGGTTAAATGAACCGATCAGGCAGGTCACCGTCGCCATAACAATGGACGGGATAATCTGAGGTAGATAGATATAAAAGAGTTTTTGCCTATAATTTGCTCCATCAACAACCGCGGCTTCTATGCTCTCAGGCGGAATAGACAATAACCCGCCTAGGAAAAATGCCATATTGACGCCGGCATACCGCCATCCTGTCGTCACTGGCAAAGCCCAAGTCACCGCAGCCTGCGATTTGATATCAATAGGCTTTGAAATCAATCCCAGATGCTGTAAAAGAAGATTCATTGATCCGGTATCCTTGGCAAATAAAAGGGTCAGCAGCATACCGGTACCCAAACCCGAAATCATGTAGGGCATATAAATAACAGTAAAAAATGGCTTTTTCAGTTTTGAGTTGTATTCGAACATAATCAATGCCATGGTCAAGCCAAAAATATACACACTGGCATAATTGAGAATCGTAAAAATGATCGTTCTCTTGAGCGCAGGTATAAATTCAGAAACAAATGGCTCCTGAAAGATCGTAACAAAATTTCTTAAACCGACAAAAGAAACCACATTATCGAGAAAGGTTTTCCGATCTGTCAGAACCAACGGAACCGCAACAAAAAAAGGTAAAATTGTAAACGTCAGGTATAGTATTAGTTGTGGAGCTACAAACAAAATTTCCTGCAGTGTTTCTTTTTTCTCGCGGCTTAAATGCCTCTGAGTTTGCTTTTGCATTTTAGTTCCTCCATTGTTGTGGTTGTGCAGATGCCTGACTTTCAATTGGTTTTGAATTCATAAAAAGGGAGGCAGCGGCCGCCCGTTCGGACGGCCGCTTTTCAGTGTCCCGCTGTTGATCATTTCATTTTTTGCGCCAACCAAACATGACCTCAGTCAAATTTGTAGGACGCCTCATAGCGCTGTTGACAAATCTTCATGAGATCTTCAATGGTTATCTTCCCTTCAAAATAATCGCCATAATTAACGGCCATGTCATCCGCTGCCAACACTTCTTTTGCGTCTTTAACCTTATAACGTCCAACCAATGTGCTGGCCCAAAGTGAAGAGTCAAAGATAACGCCTTCGCCAAAGAAGCCTTCCTGAATCGGCTTGATCACACTATTGTATTGTGAGGACGCCAGTTCCGGTGCGCCAACGGAAGACAAATCGAAGAGCGGTACGGCGCCAAAAGCTTCTGCGCGGATCTTGATAATTTCAGGACTATTCCACCAGATAAAAGCCTTTACCGCCTCTTCCTGCTTCTCTCCATTTTTGTTGCATTCAAAAAGTACGGTTCCTTTACCTGGCTCAACAGCGCCATTTTGGATGATGTTATCTTCGTTTGGAGGAAATGGGAATCCAGATAGCTGTACGCCGGGATTTGCTGTTTCAACTTTTGTCCACAGCCAGGGACCGTGGTAACAGAGGATTGAGTTCTTTGCGATGAAGCCTGCTTCAAAATCTGTCTCCCAGTTGCGTGTCCACCATTTTTCTGGCATATATCCTTTGTCGTACCATTCTTTTAACTTTTCAAAAGCCGGGACATATGGATTATTCTCAAGATCGGTCCAGCTGATTTTTCGATTAATCCAGAGATCTTTGAGTTCTTCCTGGTTTGTGCCTAAGGCAACGGCTAATTCATCAATTTCCTGCGAGAAGACACACCATGAATGCCACCCGGCGTCCAGGGTGTATTTAATGCCGTTCGCATCGGTATACTCTTTCAGTTCTGCAAGAAACTGATCCAAATCGGCCATGCTGCGAACAGTCTCACGAGGCTTCAATCCGGATTTATCCATTTCATCTTCATAATAAATGAAACTAAAGGTCACCCCTGAGAAGGGATACAGGCAGGGTACATATCCTTCTTCTGTTCCATTTGCTTCCGCAAAGACACCTTTGGCATCGTATTGAATAAGGTCCCAGTAAGGATAATCAATCTCGGCCAGATTCTGATAGGTTTTATAATTATCCTTGTCAACACCAACATAGCACTGCATATCCGGTGCATCGCCAGCCGCGACCCGTGTATTAAACGCAGCAGCTGTATCCTCATTTACTGTGATCAGGTCGATCTTGATGTAAGGATTTTCTTCAATATAGAGATTCCATATTTCTCGTTCCTGAGCTTCATATTCTGGCTGCGATGCCACAATCTCAAGTGTAACGGATTCTTTTTCTTCTGTCTGGGATACCTGAGCTTCTGTTGTGCTTGTTGCTGTTGTGCTTGCTTCTGTTTTACCGCTTGCACCTGATGTTGTTGTCGTGGTGGCTGTGGGGCCACAACCAACGACTAAAAAGATTGAAAGAACAAGGGCTGTTAAGATGCTTACCTGTTTTTTTACCATTTTACAATTCCTCCTTGTTATATTGCTTGTCATGGTCTTTCCATGATTTAGCCAATTGATAGAAATAAGAAGTTTGCCAACGTTCGGAGATCTCCTCTTAAGAATGTAAAACCGTTTTCACAACAATAATCACTATTTTTTCTGTCCAAAGCTTGTGATGGATGTCTTTTTTGTTTGCTGTTTCAGGATAATCTTATTGAAGCAAGCCGATATTCAGACAAAACTACAAAAACAATCATTCTTTTATATCCCATATCTCAATGTTCTTTTATTTATAACTGCTATGATATAACTGCAATGAGTTTAAATGTATTTTATATTTTTCGAAGTTTCATCCAGACAGTATGGACGACCAACTCGAACTGTTCTTTAGATCAAACATCATACGTATGATGTCCAGATCATCTTAGCATGTCATCTTGTGATTGTCAACAAAAAATGTTGCCAACATATCATATCTATTCATATGTTCGTTCAGCAAGATAAAAAAGATAAGGTGGAGCACAAGACCGTGACGAGATAGCGTTCAGGGCTATGAAAGCAACAGATAATAATCGCTATGATCATATGGCCTCCACTTCATAATGCAGGCTTGTGTCCTATTCCCTGAAGCAGAGCAGATGAAAAGACGAAAAAAATAACTTGGCGCTGGCCAAGCGTGTCCGCGGTCCTGAAACAAAAAATATCACGAACCATTACTATTGAATCATTTAAGGAATTATAAATGAGCTGAAAAAAATATGAGGACCAATCGCTTACTTTACGGCCGAATCTTTAAGGCGGACAGGTGAAAACAACAGAAAATATCCGGGTTTTATTTAACCGGATTGTTTTTTGCAAGTACTTTTTGGAGAAAGTTGCATACTATTTTTCCATGGTATTGCATCTCCGTTTTCCATAGTATTGCAAGCGTGTCCGTAAGTAATTATTTGTAAATTTAAGAAATTATTTGCAGGACAATAGCCATGTTTTTTTATGCAATAATAAAGAAGATAGTGCGAAAGAATAATCGTAAAACACGTAAGCGGATAGGGGAACGGACACAATTCAACAAGTCCACATTCTGTGGTGCAGTCAAATAGGTGAAACCTCAGGATTAACAGTAAAACAGGAGAAATTCTGCAAAACGCAGGCGACCTGTTCATGCC
>JAGPFK010000335.1 GCA_018056585.1 Clostridia bacterium
ATCCTTATACTCCATGACTTCAGGCGAATTAATCTGACGCACAATATTTTCTGAAAATTGAAGTCTGAAAGGTGCAAAATTACCGGTGAAACTCTCAAGATAAGCTAAAGGGCCCAAGTCATGATTTAAAGTTTTTTCGGTCAGTTTGACTTGACCATTTTCAATTACATATTGTTCTCCTTCAAAACCGAAGTTGACCAGCCGGCTGCCTTCATCCGTGCACATATAATTGAAAAGCTGCAAAATGAGTTCGGGCTGCTCACAGGCTGTTGTGATGGCAATGGGCTCGTGGAGATATTTTGATCTTGTAAAAGCGGTCAGCACTTTCTCGCCGCCTTTTTTGGACGGCATGGGCGCGCCGACCAGTTTAAACGATTCGTCGACCGCATTGGCATAAAACATGCCCAGCCATTCGGAATAGATGCCGATTGCCCCTGATTTGCCGGTTCCGATAAGCTGGGCTCTGCCGGGCAGATCAAAAACACCCCGTGTTGTGAAATCTCGATCGTACAGACCTTCCGCATACCATTTGCTCAGCATCTGCAGGTATTCTGCCCAACCTTCTTCGATCCCGCCAAAATGCATTTTGTTGTTTTTATCCGGGTAGAATTTCTGATGTACGGGGTTTAAGGACACCGGACTGATTGCAATACCATATCCCGGCAGGAATGTTGAGTTGTAGCCAAGAAAAGTAGCCAACGGAAACTCTGCTCCTTTTTCTTCTTTGAAAGCTTTGAGCGTCGTATACCAGTCATCATACGTCTCAGGGATGGGCAGATTTAAATCCTCAAGCCAATCCCCCCTCAGATAGGTGCCAAAAATGAGACCTGGCATATCTCTGTATAGTTCGACCAGAATCTGATAAAAAGCAGGGATATAGCCTTTATCCGTTACGGCATCGCGCATGGCTTCAGGGTTGTTGCTCAATACTTCCCAGTAAAGAGGGGCATGCTCAGGAAGCATGGGACGCAGGTCATAGTAGACGCCGTCTTCGACTGCCTGCTCATGTCCTCCCGGGTAATTTGTTCCTGTTGTTTTGATATGAATCAAATCTGGATACTGTTTGGAAGACAACATAAGGGTATAGCGTTCACCCGCATTTTCTGATGTGACTGTTTCCCATTCGAAATAGATGTTGGTTCTCCTGGACAATTCTTTCCAGACCTCGTTTTTGTTCATGTCATCTTCGGCCAGATCCACCACATAAAAGCCTGTAAAGGTCACAGGCTCTTCAACAAGAGGAAGCGAAACCTCACCCGGCTCTTTTGTTCCGGTCGTTTCCGGGGCTTTTGTTGTAGCGGTTGTTTCCGCTTTTGATGTTTCTTTTACCGTTGTTGTGCCCGATCCTTTACAGGCTGTCAGGACTGAGAAAACAAGAAGAAAGGCAATCGATAATGTCAGCAAACGATGTTTTTTAACGTTCATAACAATCCTCCTCGTATGAAATGATTGTGGCCGATATCGGCCGCCAAACCGAACCCTTGGCTTTCAGGGGTTTCACTTTTCCTGATGCTTGAACACCTTCATTGATCCTGCATGACATCTTGAATCTAACTTTTTTGTTTGCCCGCTCTTATGCTTACCATAAGCAAAGATTTCAATTCTGTATAGAACAGGTATTCAGCATATGTGCAGGAATCACGCATGTTTGAAAATCGTACGAAAAATATTTATTCAAATCACTGATCTTCAACGTTTGACATTATTTTATATAGTGAAATACAGTTTCTGTTTTTGTCATTCAGATCATGATATAATGTCAGAAATACTATAAAATTCAAAAGGGGACAGGTTTATGAACCGAAAATTGCAGGAATTACTCAAAAACGAAGGAGAAAATTACATTCTGCCTTTTTTCTGGCAGCATGGTGAACCGGAGGCTGTGCTTCGGGAAGAAATGGAAAAGATTGCTGAGTGCGGTATTGGGGCTGTTTGTGTTGAATCCCGTCCTCATCCGGATTTCGCCGGCCCAGGTTGGTGGCACGATATGGATATTATTCTGGATGAGGCCAAAAAGCGCGGTATGAAAGTTTGGATTCTCGATGACGCACATTTTCCGACTGGCTGGGCTAATGGGTTGCTGCGGGAAAAACCGGATCATTTACGCAAGCAATATCTTATGTTTCAAAACGTCGATCTCTGCGGCCCCTGCAGTCAGATTAGGCTGGATGTTGCGGCCATGGCCAGAACCGTTCCGCTGCCTATGGTTATGGACACAGTATCTTTGTTCTTCAGAGGCGAAAAACAAGACGCCTTTTATGATGATCAGCTGTTCGGTGTTATCGCCGCAAGAATTCTTCCGGATGATCGGCTGGATACGTCATCACTCATGGACCTGACGGCAAAAGTGAAGGACGGTCAGCTCATCTTTGATGTCCCGGAGGGACCCTGGCGTATTGTTGTTTTGTATCTGACAAGAAATGGCGGGGGCAATACTCAATACATCAATGTCATCGATAAAGATTCCTGCGCTGTTCTGATTGAAGCTGTTTATGAGCCTCAG
>JAGPFK010000018.1 GCA_018056585.1 Clostridia bacterium
CGACAGGAACGCCTGGAACGGGCCAGAGAAGCACTTCTGTCTGTCGATCTCATCCGCTGGGCGGCTCACAGGCCCTATGAAATTTCATCAGGGCAACAGCAGCGGGTGGCGATCGCTCGCGCGATGGTTATGCGGCCGTCTTTGCTGTTAGCTGATGAGCCGACCGGCAATCTTGACAGCCGTGCAGCCAATGAGATTATGAACATATTTGACCGGCTGAACAAAGAAAGTACAACGATTGTCGTTATTACTCATGAGATCAATATCGCAAAATGGGCTCAGCGGATTATTCACATTGTCGACGGTCGATTGGTTCAGGATACTTTTGGGCGTAATGCATCCCCGCATCCTGAGCAAAAGACGTCTTTTGATTCAGCGGAACAAGCCGAAATGCAGGGATGATATGTTTCTTGAATGCTTAAAAATGGCTGTCAGCAGCCTCCTTTCCAATAAAATGCGATCTTTGCTGACGATGCTGGGTATCATTGTTGGTATTGCATCGGTTATTGCGGTTGTTTCTTTAGGTGAAGGCGGCAAAAACGAAGTGCTGGGACAATTTGACCAGATTGGCGCATCAACCGTCATCATCCAGGTCAGAACCAATAAAGCGCGTCAGAGCGATTACATCACGCAAAAAGACCTGGAGTTGATCCGAAACCGAACTGATCTGATCAAGACGGTCACGGCATCGGTTCAGACCATGGCCGATGCGACAACAGAAACAAACCAAAGCAAAGTTTATTTGGCTGCCATCGACGAATACTACACCCTGTTTGCCGCGATCGATCTGATCCATGGGCGAATATTCAGTGAAATAGAATATCTGGACGGCCGGCCGGTTGCCATCATTGACCAGTCCGGCGCAGAGCAGATGTTTGGACGAGAAAATGCAGTTGGTGAAACAATGAGCCTGAACCGAAACGGACGGCAGATTCCCGTTACGATTATTGGTGTTTGTGAATCCATCACCTCACAGATGAGCGCCATGATGGCTTCATATGGCTTGGAAGGATCAGATGAGCATACCATTCCTTTTTTTGTTTATGCGCCTCTGAATACAGCTGAACGGATCATGAACAGCAAAGACAAATTATCGGCAATCAGCATCATGGCTGTTTCGGCCAACAGAACCAATGAAGCAGCCGAAGCCGCAGTTCATCTGCTGGAAATGCGTCATAATAATGAAGATCGAGCCGTTTACCGAACACAGAACATGGCTTCAATCCTGAATCAGGTTAATAATGTCATTAACATTATGACCATTTTTATCAGTGCTGTTGCTGCTATTTCTCTATTGGTTGGTGGGATCGGCGTCATGAATATCATGCTTGTTTCCGTGTCGGAGCGAACGCGTGAAATTGGGATCCGGAAAGCCATTGGAGCAACCACACAGGATATCTTGTTACAGTTTATAACAGAATCAGTGATTTTGACTCTTATGGGAGGAATGATTGGAACGCTGAGCGGTTTTGGCCTGGCTTATGGCATTGCGTTTTTTGTTCGCAACCTGACCCATCTGGTACCGATCCTGAATATAAAATCCATATTGATTGCTGTTTTATTTTCGAGCGCCGTTGGTTTATTTTTTGGCATTTACCCCGCGCGGAAGGCAGCGGCCTTAGATCCGATTGATGCGCTGCGTTATGAGTAATGAGATCAGTACAAGCGCATTTTTTAATCTGATTTTCTTAAAATGTTTTTTCAATCTCTTGACAGAAATCAATCCATGATTATAATATAATTATAGTCAAAGATAGTCAAAGTCATGTGAAAGGAGAACATCATGGCAAAGATCAGTGACCTGATTGAAAGCATGATCAAGGAAATGATGGATCAAAATGACGGCTGGGTCGAGATAACGCGAACGGAACTGGCAGAGCGCGCCAATTGTGTCCCATCGCAGGTGACCTATGTTTTGTCGACTCGCTTCACGAGCGATCAGGGTTATCTGGTTGAAAGCAAGCGCGGCGGAGGCGGCTGGGTCCGCATTCGTCGTGCCAGCTATACATCGCCGACGCAATACCTGATGCACGCGCTCAATGCGATGGGGGATGCCTTATCACAGCACGAAGCGGAAATTATGATTCGTAATTTTATTGACTATCAGATTATTGAAGAACAGGAAGCGCGTTTATTGATGGCAGCCGTATCGGATCGTGCTTTGAATGCCGTTGAAATTGAAAATCGCGATCGGATACGGATGATGATCTTTAAAAATATGTTAATCAGCCTGATTGTGGCGTAAGGGGGAATAGAATGTGCTCTGCGAGCGATGTCAAAAACAAGAAGCAACGATTCACTTGACGCAGACACGCCAAGGGAAGACAAACACCTACCATTTATGTGACGCTTGTGCGCGTGAAATAGGTGTTGGACATTACTTTTCAGATTATTTCGGGACGCTCGAAAGCTTGATGGGTTCCGATATGCTGGGTGGCGGCAGTATTTTTAACATAACGGGCGGGATACCGGATTTCGGAGCGAAAACGGCACACAGTGCCATTTGCCCAAACTGTGGCCAGTCCTTTGATGAATTTCGTCGTACCGGATTGTTTGGCTGCAGTAAATGTTACGAGGCTTTTGGTGATCGCCTGGATGCGGTTTTTCGCCGTGTTCAGGGCGGAACCAGACATATTGGCCGAAGAACGAATCTATCAGCGGGACAAAAAGAAACACAACTCCTGCAAGGCAAGCTGAAAGATTTGAGAAAGTCTTTGAATCAAGCCGTTTCTGATGAAGCTTATGAAGAAGCCGCCCGAATCCGTGATGAAATCAAAATTTTGGAAAAAAGGATTGAAGCGAATCAGTCTTCGGAAGGGGGCAGCAATCCATGACCTGGTATATTGATCAGGGGCCTGAAAGTGATGTGATCATCAGCAGTCGTGTTCGGCTGGCCAGGAATCTGGCTAATTACCCGTTTCCGCATCGAATGGACGCTCAACAAGCGCGTCAGGTTGCTGAGGAGATCATACAGGCCTTCTTTATGAATGACCCGGAACGGAAACGGCATTATTTGCTGGTTGATCTCGATACCCTAAGTCCGGAAGACAGACAGGCATTGGCTGAAAAACGCCTGATCAGTGAGGATTTAGCCGGAAGCGGCCCGAGTCATAAGGCGATCATCAGCCGCGATGAAGCCATATCGATCATGATTAATGAAGAAGACCATATTCGGATTCAGTCTATGCAACCTGGCTTAAATCTGGAGAAAGCGTATGAAGCCGCAGCTCAGGTCGCCTGGATTCTGGAGCAGTCTTTGTCAATAGCATACAGTGAAAAATACGGTTTTCTGACCGCTTGCCCCACCAATACCGGAACAGGCATGCGGGCTTCAGTGATGGCTCACCTTCCTGGCTTGGTTATGTCAGGGAAAATAAAAGATACAATCGATGGGTTGCTCAAATTAGGCTTTGCGGTGAGAGGTCATTATGGTGAGCATAGTAAAAGTCAGGGCAATCTTTTTCAGATTAGTAACCAGCTGACGCTGGGCATATCGGAAGATGACCTGATTAATGATCTCAAACGGATGCTGCAACAGCTGATCGAGCAGGAACGGAATGCAAGGCTTGAGGTATACCGGAGGCAGCCGCTTGTACTGGAAGACCGAATAATGCGTTCTTACGGCATTTTAAGGAATGCGCGTTTAATATCGAATGAAGAGGCAACGGATTTGCTGTCTGATTTACGTCTGGGTCTTTCTCTCGGTTTGCTGCGCGGCTTACGGGAGGCAGACATCAATCGTTTATATGCCATCATCGGGCCGGCCAGCATTCAGAAGGCGGAAGGCCGATCGATGACACCAGAGGAACGGGACAGTGCAAGAGCAAAAATCATCCAGAGCGTCCTGACTCAAAGTGAGGCAACTTTATAAATCATCTGGTATTTGAGATATAAATGCAACTGTATAACAGTATATAGTCATATTATAGTATGAATGGAGGAATTAAAAATGGTGATGCGTTTTTCTGATAGAAGCAGTGAAGCGATTAGTTATGCATATCAAATTGCCCAATCCCATAATGTGAACTACATTGGGACAGAACACCTATTAGCCGGGATTTTAGCGGAAGGCGAAGGGATAGCCTGTGAGCTGCTCAATGCATCCGGATTGGATCTGGATAAGGTGAGAACGGCCATTGCTCAAATGAATTCACAACAATCGATGAGACAGGGGGAAACCGCGCCGCCGGATCCAGAAAAGATCATGCAAATGTTTACGCCGAGAACCCGGCGTGTTGTTGAACTGGCTGCATACGAAGCCAGAAGGCGCCAGTTGGATGTGATTGAGCCGGAACATCTTTTGATGGGTATGATTCGTGAGGGTGACAGTGTGGCATTACGAATTATGCGAGCGGCTGGCATCGATCCCACAGCACTCTACAATCGTCTGGTTGCGGCGGTTCAGAGCACCGCCTCGGCCGGAGGAGCAGGTAGAGAAGGCCGGGATGAGGAAATAGACGCAATCAACCGGGAGCTTGGTTCACGCCCCAGCTCATCGGCTCAACAGGGTAAAACGGATACACCCACTTTGGACAAATTTGGCCGTGACTTAACCGCTATGGCAAAGGAACAACGTTTTGATCCGATTATCGGACGTGAAGAGGAAATTAATCGGGTTATGCAGATTCTTTGCCGGCGGACAAAGAATAATCCTTGCCTTATCGGCGAGCCAGGCGTCGGGAAAACTGCCATCGTTGAAGGGCTGGCACAAAAAATAGCATCCGGTGATGTGCCGGATCTTCTGCGCGATAAACGCATTGTGTCTTTGGATCTGGCCAGCATGCTGGCTGGTTCCAAGTATCGGGGCGAATTTGAAGAGCGCCTGAAAAAAGGTTTAGATGAAGCAGTTCAAGCCGGCAATGTCATTTTGTTTATTGATGAGATTCACACCATCATCGGAGCGGGTGCCGCGGAAGGAGCAATGGATGCCGCCAACATCATTAAACCTTTAATGACAAGGGGAGATTTGCAAATCATTGGGGCAACAACCATTGATGAGTATCGCAAACATATTGAAAAAGATGCGGCTCTTGAACGGCGCTTCCAGCCGGTTACGATTGGCGAGCCGACTCCTGAAGAAACGATTGAAATTTTAAAAGGACTGCGGAGCAAATACGAAGAGCATCATGACGTAAAAATTACAGATGAGGCGATTGAGACAGCTGTTCAATTGTCAAGGCGTTATATCACCGATCGCTTCTTGCCTGACAAAGCCATTGACCTGATTGACGAGGCCGCATCAAGATTACGTTTGGCGAAAACAAGCGAGCCAGAGACCATTCGTGAGCTCCAGCAGCAGATTGAAGAATTGGAACGGAAAAAGAAAAAAGCAGCCGATGAAGAGCGCTTTGAAGAAGCAGCCGAATTGCGCCGGCGTGAACAAGAGCTGAGAGAAAAACTGGAGAAAATGCGTGCTGAATGGGAGCGCAGTGAGGGGCAAAAAGTATTAACAGGAGAAGATATCGCGGAAATTGTTTCAAATTGGACGGGTATCCCTGTAGGTAAACTGACAGAAAGCGATCACGAGAGACTTCGCCGCTTAGAGGATGAGATTAAAAAGCGAGTTGTGGGTCAGGATGAAGCCGTTAATGCTGTGGCGCGTGCCATCAGAAGAGGGCGTTTAGGGCTGAAAGACCCGAAGAGACCGATGGGTTCGTTCATTTTCCTTGGGACCACGGGTGTTGGTAAAACAGAACTGGCCAGAGCGCTGGCAGAGGTTATGTTTGGGGATGAGAATGCCATGATTCGCGTCGATATGTCAGAATACATGGAGAAATTCGATGTATCGAAGCTGATTGGATCTCCGCCAGGGTATGTAGGCTATGAAGAAGGCGGACAATTAACTGAAAAAGTGCGTCGCCGGCCTTACTCGGTTGTTTTGTTCGATGAAATAGAAAAAGCACATCCGGATGTCCTGAATGCGCTTTTGCAGATCCTGGAAGACGGGCGATTAACCGATGGACAAGGCAGAACAGTTGATTTTCGCAATACGATTATCATCATGACATCAAACATCGGTGCTCGCTTATTAACAACCCCAGCCGGACGTAAGATTGGTTTCAGTGTCGATACAGAAGGAAAAGAAGGCGAAGAAGCTGAAAATCTTTACGGTGGAAAGAGTTTTGAAGAAGCGCGCCAAATGGTGATCGATGAGCTGAAAAGGACATTTAACCCTGAATTCATCAACCGCGTCGATGAAATAATCTTCTTCCGGATGCTCAGCCGGAGCGATGTTCTGAAAATTGTTGACATTATGCTGAACTCATTGCGTGTGCGCATCAATAATCTTGGCATGGATATTGAGGTGACACAGGCAGCGAAAGAGTGGCTGGCTGAAAAAGGCTATGACCCTGCTTATGGCGCAAGGCCTTTACGCCGTGTGATTCAAACCGAAGTGGAAGATAGATTTTCTGAAGCCATGCTGGATGGAACCATACAAGTAGGTGACACGGCCATCGTGGATGTGGGAGAAGACGGCAATCTGGTGATCCGGCGTAAAGAGAAGCCAGGGGAAGAGGAGAAAAAGGATGTTGAAACCGTTCAGTCTGAATAAGATCAGATGACAGCGGAATGATCCAAAAGCGCGGTGAGAACTGGCAGCGACAAATTAAGAATAAAAGCCAGAGCCGCTGTATGGATCAATAAAACAAGGCCAACTAAATAAAAAGTACGATTATCATCAAAGCTTGTGAGCCGGCGCATGACGAAGAACTGGGCCAGAGCTGAAAGGCCAAAGCCGGCCACAAGCATAAAGAGGGCGCTGAAAACTGAACCGGGTAAAACAAGCATGGCAGCGATCATAAAAAGTTCGCCGTAGAAGAAAACCGGATTGAGGTTAACGATTAAACTGATCAGCGGAACAAAACGGCGAAAAACAAACCGTAAAGCAAGATAGTAAACAAAAGCGAGTAGAAAGACTGCGGCCAGTGCCATCCCAAACCCCTGGATGAAAAGAAATCCGTTGGAGGCGGTGCCGGAGCCAAGGGAAGCTGTCGCGCTGTTCAGAGATAAAACGAATTTTAACTGAGGCTGATGCGCGCTGATCAGGAGAAAGAAGCCATTTAATAAGCCAGCTAAGAACAACAGGATAACTGAAAGAAATCTGTTTCCAACAGGATCAGGCCGATTGATGGTCTCAATGGGGCGGAGTAGGTAGCCGATCGCTTGATGCCAGATCAATTGCCCGGTTTTTCGGCTAAAGAAGGGTGGCCTTTTGGATGGGCCGCCAGCCGACTTTGTTTTCACCTGATGCCTGGTTTTATTTGGTTGATCAGAAGGGTTAAAAAAACCAATGATGCGCCGCCACAAAGACTTCAAACCTGTGGTGGTTTTTTGCTTGCTTGCTTTCTGTTCGTCTTTTGACTGATCTTTTGGTTTTTGTTGTGCCTGAGCATATTGGGCTGCGGTACGGCAACCACACTTTTCTCCAGGTTTTAATTCGCGCCCACAATAAAAACAATAGCGAGCCATAGATGTGACTCCTCCCGATTCATTTGCTCTATTCCATCATAAGCTGAATGTGTTATCATAATATGACAAAAAAGTAAAAGTTAGAAAGTAATCTGATATAAACCAATCAAGTTGTGGAAATGAGGAGCTGTTGTATGATGATCAGCAAAATTCTGCAGGAAGAGTTCTCCCTGCAGGATAGCCAGGTTAACCAGATTATTGAGCTGATTGACTCCGGCAACACCGTCCCTTTTATTGCCCGTTATCGCAAAGAACAGACTGGTAATTTAGATGACCAGGTTCTTCGCCGTCTGTCGGAGCGATTGGCTCAGTTAAGAGCCTTGCAGGAACGAAAGGAGGAGGTCATGCGCCTGATTGATGTGCAAGGCCTTCTGACAGAAGAGCTGAAAAAAGCCATTTTTCAGGCAACAACACAAACAGAAGTGGATGATCTGTATCGGCCATTTCGCCCGAAGCGACGAACAAGGGCAACCATTGCCCGGGAACGCGGTTTACAGCCGTTGGCAGATCTTCTGCTTGCTCAAAACGCGACAGAAAACGAGCTTAATCAGCTGGCTGATCAACTGACTGTTGAAAAGGATGGATTAACCCGAGCCGATGCTTATTCAGGCGCTATGGACATTCTGGCAGAACAGGTGTCCGAAGATGCGTGGCTTAGAAGACGTTTGCGCCAGCTGCTTATGACCGAAGGCCTGGTTGTGACGAAAGGGAAAACAGAAGAAATCACCGTCTATGAATCTTACTATGATTTTCAGGAGCCGGTTCGGCGCATGGCAGGTCATCGTGTTCTTGCAATAAATAGGGGCGAACGAGAAAAAATCCTGTCTGTTCAGATTGCTCTTCCTTTAGATAAGCCTATTTCGCTGATTCAAAACAGGTTGGTTAAAAAACCATCGGCTTCTTCTTTCTGGCTGGAACAAGTAGCAGAAGATGCTTGGAAAAGACTGCTGCAGCCGTCTCTTGAGACAGAAATTCGAAGAGAACTGACAGAACAGGCGGAGGAACAAGCCATTGATGTTTTCGCAGCAAACCTGCGCAGCCTTCTGATGCAGCCGCCTGTGCGGGGACATTTTATTTTGGGTATTGATCCTGGTTACCGTACAGGCTGTAAAATGGCTGTGGTCGATCCAACCGGTCGTGTTCTGGACACAGGCGTTATCTACCCCACGCCGCCTCACAATCAGACGGTTGAAGCCGAACAGATTGTACTTCGCCTGGTCCAACGTTATTCGGTAGATCTCCTTTCTATCGGAAATGGGACGGCTTCCCGTGAAACTGAATTATTTGTTCGCAACTTCGTTAAGAAATACCGGCTGAACGTCCGATGGTATGTCGTCAGTGAGGCGGGCGCCAGTGTTTATTCGGCTTCAGAGCTTGGAGCTCAGGAATTGCCTGGGTTTGATGTTTCATTGCGCAGCGCCGTTTCAATTGCGCGGCGTCTGCAGGACCCGTTGGCGGAGCTGGTTAAGATCGAGCCCAAATCAATTGGCGTGGGGCAATATCAACATGACATCAACAGCAAACGCTTGGATGAAGCGCTGCGCAGTGTTGTGGAAGACTGCGTCAATCTTGTTGGAGTTGACTTGAATACAGCTTCACCCGCATTGCTCTCCTATGTATCTGGCCTGGGACCGGTTGTTGCCCAAAACATCGTTGCTTTTCGTGAAGAAAGAGGTCCGTTTGTGTCTCGCCAGGCTTTGCTGCAGGTGCCCAGATTAGGACCCATGACTTTTCAACAATGTGCCGGCTTTCTTCGCATCCCAGAATCAGAAGAATGGCTAGACCGTACTTTTGTGCACCCGGAGCAATATAAAAAAGTGAAGCAATTGGGCGAAATCATAGGGTTGTCACCTTCGCCTGAATTGGCTGAACAAGCCAGGAAACGCAATCAGGAAGAGCTGGCCGGCATGCTGGATCTGGGGATGTGGACGTTGGCGGATATTCTTGATGCTATGGAAAAACCCGGCCGGGATCCACGTGATGACATACCGCAACCGACATTACGCCAGGATATTCTTGAAATCGGTGATCTGAAACCGGGGATGACGCTTCAGGGAATTGTGCGGAACGTCGCGAACTTTGGTGCATTTGTCGACATTGGTATTCACCAGGACGGCCTGGTCCATCTGTCGGAGCTATCAGACAGGTACGTAAAAGACCCCATGTCTGTTGTTCGGATTGGCCAGGCAGTTCAGGTTCGGGTCCTTCAGGTTGATGTGAAAAGAAAACGCATTTCGCTTTCAATGCGAGGCCTGAATCAGCCATAAACCGGATGTGATTGCTTGCCGCAAAAGAATGAACATCAAAGAAGCCGTTTTGAGCTTGCCAGTCTGCTTTACCATGTATTGGCGTTTTTAGCTGGTTTGTTGCTTCGGCTGGTCTTTGGGCTACGCATAAAAAAAGAACCACGTATACGAGAACTAGAAGGACCTGTTTTAGTCATAGGCAATCACCCTTCTTTTTTGGATCCTATGATCATGGCTAGCGCCCTTCAGCCTAGAAGAATTCGTTTTCTGACATCACGCAGTTTCTTTAAAAACCCATTGATCGGCGCATTCCTCTATCTGTTGGGCGCTATTCCTATTACCCAGTTTGGCAGTGATATAAAAGCGATAAAAAGCATATTGAGATGGCTTAAACGAGGCGGGACGATAGCCCTTTATCCGGAAGGACAGCGTTCAATAGACGGTTGTTTGCAGCCGGTGGATGAAGCGATTGCAAAATTGATCAAAAAGGCGGATTGTCCGGTTGTTCTTGTTATGGAACATGGTGCCTATCTCACGTGGCCCCGCTGGGCACGTGCCGTATTTCGGATTGGGCGGATTCAGGTCAGCACGCGCTTGCTGTTTACGAAGGAGGAGCTGCATGGCTTGACGACTGATGTCATTTTTAAACGGATGATGGAAGCTATGGCATACAACGATTACGAATGGCAAAGGCAGAATAAAAAGACTTTTTACTATAAAACACTCATGCCGGCAAAAGGCATGGATCGAGTCTGCCATCAATGCCCGGCCTGTGAAAAAGAACTGGCCATGAAATCTGCTTCGCATACCATCACTTGCCGGTTTTGTGGCAACCAGGGCAGAGTCCTGCAGACTGGCTTCATTCATCAGGATAAAGATCAGATGCAGACAATGAACAATGAAAGCAAATCTTATAAATCTCAAAAGGTGTGGAGTGATGTTGCAAAATGGCATCATTGGCAATTAGATTATTTGAAACAGCAAATGATCCAACCGTTTTTCAAACGATCCTTCCCCGCAACCCTTTCTTTTTCATGCGGATCAGGAAAAAAAAAGAAAATCAAAGGCATTTTGACCCTGACAGCTCAGGATCTGTATTTCTATGAAAAGGACAATCCCAATGATCCGGTGTTATTGATCCCAATCGCCAATCGGACAGGTACCCGCGTTTCTTTGGGGCGTTACATTGATTTTGTATCTGGCAAATTCGTCTATCGTTTCAGGACAGAACCTGGCCGGGCTGTTATCATTTTATCAGATATCATCCAGGCTAAGAA
>JAGPFK010000019.1 GCA_018056585.1 Clostridia bacterium
TATCCCATTTTACTGCGCAACAACCGCCTGGTGAAACCCTATGAGGTTATTGTGGAGATGTTCAGTCCGCCGTCAACAAAAGAAAAAGATCCAACGCCTTTGATGGCACCTTTTTTCTTTTTCTTTTTCGGTATGATGTTGAGCGATGTGGGTTACGGCTTTTTGTTGTCGGCGGTCTGTGCGTTGGCTGTTTTCAAGTTTAAAGTAAAAGGCGAGATGGAGCGCCTCTGCCGCATGCTCTTCTTATGCGGCATTTCGTCGATGATCTGGGGTTTTTTGTTTGGAAGTTTCTTTGGGGACATGGTGTCTGTTCTGTCGCAGAACCGCTTTAATTTCAAGCCTTTGTGGTTCAATCCCATGGATGACGCAATCCTGCTGATGATCTGGAGCATGATTTTCGGCGCTGTGCATCTTTTTGCCGGCATGGGCGCCAAAGCCTATATTTTATTCCAGACCGGTCATGGCAAAGACGCGATACTGGATATTTTCCCGTGGTATTTCATCATCACCGGACTGGGCCTGATGCTGGGCGGATATGGTTCAGCAGGGCAGATAATGGCGATTGCCGGCGCGGCTGTTCTCATCTTGTTTGGCGGACGCGGGACAAAAAACCCTATGATGCGCCTTTTTAAAGGGCTGTTTTCTCTTTACGACATTACAGGCTATTTCAGCGATATTTTGTCCTATACGCGAATTCTGGCTTTGGTCCTTGCGACCAGCGTGATTGCCATGGTTGTCAATTTGCTGGGTTTTTTGGGCGGCCCGAGCATCACCGGTTTTATCTTTTATGTTTTGGTTGCCATTTTGGGACACACACTCAACCTGGCTCTTTCCAGCCTGTCTGCTTATGTGCATACAAGCCGGCTTCAGTATGTTGAATTTTTCAGTAAGTTCTATGAAGGCGGCGGACGCCTGTGGCAGCCGCTGAAAATCAAAACAAAATATGTCGATCTGGTTCGGACACAATCGGATTCCTGACAGCTATTACGGGTATTGGTACTCAATTTGGTCCTGATGAGACATGAGGAGGATAAATATGTTTTTGGAAAATCTTGGCTTGGTTCTGACCTTGTTGGCTTGTGCGATTGCTTCGTTGTCTCCGGGTATCGGATCCGCAAAAGCAGTCGGACGCGTGGGAGAAATGGCGGCCGGCGTTCTGACGGAAGACCCGAGTAAATTTGGTAAACTGCTGATTTTGCAGGCCTTACCAGGTACGCAGGGAATCTATGGTCTTCTCACGGCCTTTATGGTGCTTTGGCAATCCGGTATCCTGACCGGTCAGCCGGACATCCCCTGGCAAAAAGGCCTTGCTTTCCTGATCGCCGTTTTACCCATCACCGTTGTGGGGTATTTTTCAGCGGTTTATCAGGGACGCGTTTCTGAAAGCGGCGTGGCTCTGGTGGCCAAACGTCCTGAGGAACAAGCCAAGGCACTGGTTTTGGCTGCCATGGTCGAAACCTATGCAATTTTAGCTTTACTGGCATCGGTTCTGGCTATTCTTCGCATTTTATGATAACTGATATCAAACCGGTAAGAACCTGAGAGGAGCAGTGCTTTGGAAGGGTTAGAAGCCATTAAAAAAACAATTATGGATAAGGCACAGAAGGAAGTTGCCAGTATCCTCCAAAGAGCCGAGCAGGAAGCAACCGATATTTTACAGCAGAACGAATCGGCCTGCAGAGCGATTTTAGATGAGGCATATGAACAAGGGAAGTCGCAGGCAGACTTTATCCTGAACAGAGCACGCAGTCTGGCCGCGCTGGAACGGAGAAAATCTGTTTTGCAGGCTCGTCAGGATCTTATTGAAAAAGGACTGGATCAGGCACTCTGTGTTTTATGCGAGATGCCGGATGACGAAAAAATCGGCTTTTATCAATGCTTGATTAAGCAATCAGGGATGACGGAAGGGACACTGATTCTGTCCGCCTCGGACCAAAAACTGGGTGAACAGGTGATTGCGGATCCCAAATTCAAACTGACGCTGTCAACTGAAAGCGGGTCGTTTGCGGGCGGGTTGGTTATTCGTAAAGGTTTGATTGAAGAAAACCTGACTTTTGAGTCATTGATCGAAAAAGACCGGCCTTTATGGGTTACTCTGGCGGCTTCCATTCTGTTTGGACAGGGAAGTGTCTGATGATGACTTTACGAGAACAGACATGCAAAACAACAGACTCATACTGCTACCTCAGCGGCCGTGTTAAAGTGATGGAGTTAAGCCTGATCGATTCGTCACGTCTCACACGGCTGATTGAAGCAAAAACTGAGGATGACATCAGCCGTATTTTGGCCGAATGCGGTTATCCTTCAGACCAAAGCCCGGAAGACATGTTGCGCGCCGAATCCATTGCCATCATAGAGTGGCTTCAGGAGGAAATGCCTGAACCTATTTATGCTGAGATTTTCCTTGCCTTTCATGATGGTCATAATCTTAAACTGGCTCTCAAAAAACTGCTGACACATTGGATGCAAAGGAATCCTCGGCATATAGAAACGCAAAGTGAAAAGATAATAGAAAAGCGCGATGATCAGGAGACAGAAAAGGCTTTTGAAAAACGGCCTGTTTTTGGCCTGGGAGAAGGCGTTCCACCCCTGGGCGATGCAGCCTCTATGGCTTTGCTGCCTGCGTCTGTCCCGCCATCCGATTTATACCAATATATCGCGGAAGATCGCATCGATGATTTGCCTGGCTGGCTTGGAAAGGCGGCTCATGAAGCGATCAAACAGTACATGAATCGATACGAGTTGGGTGATGTTGATTCATACCTCGACCAGCAAGCCTGGCGGCAAGCTCATTTTCTGGCTAATCAGACAGGAGATGCTTTTTTCATCTTCTGGCTGCGTCATAAAACAGATTTGATTAATTTTCAGTTGTTACTGCGAACGCGGGCGATGCGCAGTGGAGAAGAAACACTGAAAAGGACACTTCTGCCCGGAGGTCTGATTGATGAGGCAGAGATTTTAAACTTATACAACGAACCGGATGAGGCCATTCAATCATTTTACAAAAAAACACCTTACTCGGAGCTGGCTGAATGGTCCAAGGAATATGAAAAAGGTCAGGCAGCCCGTTTCAGCCGCATAGCCGATCATTTTCTTATGGCCTATGTTCAAAAAGCAAGGCGGATTGTTGTTGGTCCGGAAGTGCCATTGGGCTTTGTCTTAACCAGACAAGCTGAAATTATGAATGTTCGGATCATCCTCTCCTGTTTGCGGAATAATTTGCCGAAGGCACAGCTTCAGAACTTACTTCGCGATATCTCTGTGGGCTGGAGGTGATGCGGCTTGTATCAGGTTGCTGTATTGGGTGACAGAGATAGTGTGATGGGTTATCGGGCGCTTGGCATGACCGTTGTTGTAGTGGATGAGCCGTCAAAAGCCGCCAACATGATTGAGCAGCTGATTGCCGATCATTATGCTGTAATCTTCTTAACGGAGGAGATTGCTGAACAAAACGAGGCGTACCTGAATCAATTGCGCGAGCGCCGTTTGCCTTCAATCATACCGATCCCTTCTCTGCGCGGATCAACGGGGCTCGGGATAAAACGGATTGAAGAATCGGTCCGCAGTGCTGTGGGTGTCGATTTGCTGGAACAAAAAGACACCGAACCGGCGTGATCTTTATCTGTAAAAGGAGCATCTGAATGAAAAAGAATAGTCAGGGGACAATCATCAAGGTATCCGGCCCGCTTGTTGTGGCTGAAGGAATGCGCGATGCAAACCTGTTTGATGTGGTTCGCGTGTCAGACAAGCGTTTGATTGGTGAGATCATTGAGATGCATGGGGATCGTGCTTCCATCCAGGTCTATGAAGAAACGGCCGGACTTGGGCCTGGCGAACAGGTTGAATCTGAGGGCGCTCCCTTATCTGTTGAATTGGGGCCTGGATTAATCGGCGGCATTTTTGATGGCATCCAACGGCCTTTGGATCGCTTGGTTCAAATAGCCGGCAATAATATTGCGCGCGGCGTTTCGTCTGAAGCCCTTGATCGAAATAAAAAATGGCATTTTCAGCCGACTGTCCGCGAAGGGCAGTACTGCGAGAGCGGCGATGTCATCGGCACCGTTCGGGAGACAGCTCTGGTTTTACATCGGATTATGGTTCCTCCTGATTTGTCCGGAACGATCGAATCGATTCGTGAAGGCCTGATGACGATCGAGGAGGTTGTCGGTTATTTGCGGCTTCAGAATGGTGATCGAGTGCCCCTGACGATGCTTCAGAAATGGCCGGTTCGGGTGGGCAGGCCGTACCAGATGAAGCTGGCACCAGATCGACCGCTGGTGACGGGACAGCGCAGCATTGATACTTTCTTTCCGATTGCCCAGGGCGGAACCGCAACCATCCCGGGCCCGTTCGGAAGCGGTAAGACAGTTGTCCAGCAGCAACTCGCCAAGTGGGCAGATTCAGACATTGTTGTCTATATTGGCTGCGGGGAACGCGGTAATGAAATGACAGATGTTCTGACTGAATTCCCGCAAATTATTGATCCTCGTTCTGGTGAGTCTTTGATGAAGCGGACCATCCTCATTGCCAATACGTCCAATATGCCCGTTGCGGCCAGAGAAGCGTCAATCTACACCGGTATCACCATCGCGGAATATTTCCGCGATATGGGCTATTCTGTTTCAATTATGGCGGACTCCACGTCGAGATGGGCAGAAGCGCTGCGCGAAATGTCGGGCCGCCTGGAAGAAATGCCGGGTGAAGAGGGCTATCCAGCTTATCTTGGTTCACGCCTGGCTAATTTCTATGAACGTGCTGGTCAAGTAAAGTGCCTTGGGCAGGATGATCGGATAGGCTTTTTGACAGCCATTGGCGCCGTTTCACCGCCGGGCGGCGACTTGTCCGACCCGGTTACGCAAGCAACGCTGCGAATCGTCAAAGTATTCTGGGGTCTGGATTCAGACTTGGCGTACCAGCGCCATTTCCCTGCTATTAATTGGCTGAACAGTTATTCTTTATATGTTGACAGCATTGATCAATGGAAAAAAGAGAACATTGCGGCAGACTGGCCTGCATTACGCGACGATGCCATGCGCCTTTTGCAGGAGGAAGCCGAGCTTTGGGAAATCGTCCGCCTGGTCGGACAGGATTCATTGTCTCCGCTTGATCGGCTTAAGCTTGAAGTGGCACGATCTTTGCGCGAAGATTTTCTGCATCAGGATTCATTTGATGAAATTGACACACACACATCCCTGAAAAAGCAGTACTGGATGTTGTATCTGATTATGAGATTCTATGATCAGGCCCAAAAGGCTATTTCGCAAAACATTTCATTCCGTGAGATCAGCCGTTTGCCGGTCAGGCATGACATCAGCCGTCTAAAATTAGTCCCGGAGGATGAATTTGAGGCTCATGCCAAAAACGTAGAACAACAGATTTTAGAACAAATTCAAGCAGTGCAATCCCTGGAGGTGCGATAAAATGCCCAGAGAGTATCGGACCATTGAAGAAGTTGCTGGCCCTTTAATGCTGGTTCAGCAAGTATCCGGCGTCAAATATGACGAACTGGGCGAAATCGAACTGCCAAACGGGGAAATCAGGCGCTGTAAGGTCCTTGAAGTCAGCGGCAGCAATGCATTGGTTCAGCTGTTTGAAAGTGCCATTGGCATTAATGCGCAAGAAAGCAAAGTGCGTTTTCTCGGTAAAGGTTTGGAATTGGCTGTTTCGCCGGATATTTTGGGCCGTGTCTTTGACGGCATGGGCCATCCTGCTGATGGTGGACCTTCGGTTATTCCGGAACACATGCGCGATATCAACGGGCAGCCGATCAATCCGGCTGCGCGGGCTTATCCAAACGAGTTCATTCAAACCGGCATTTCTGCCATTGATGGCCTGAACACCTTGGTTCGAGGTCAAAAACTACCGATCTTTTCCGCGGCCGGACTGCCGCATGCTGAACTGGCCGCCCAGATTGCAAGGCAGGCTCGTGTGCGGGACCAGTCCAGCAGATTTGCCGTCGTTTTTGCCGCAATGGGCATCACATTTGAAGAGGCGGACTATTTTATCAGCGATTTTCGCCAGACCGGCGCCCTCGATCGTGCTGTCCTGTTTATTAATCTGGCCAATGATCCGGCGATTGAACGCATTTCAACACCGCGTATGGCCCTGACGGCTGCTGAATATCTGGCTTTCGATCTGGATATGCATGTGCTTGTGATTATGACAGATATTACTTATTATGCCGAAGCCTTGCGTGAGGTGTCAGCAGCCCGAAAGGAAGTGCCGGGACGGCGCGGTTATCCGGGGTATTTGTATACAGACCTCGCGACGTTGTATGAACGAGCCGGGCGTCAGCACGGAAAGACCGGTTCCATTACTTTGATGCCGATCCTGACCATGCCGGATGACGATATTACACATCCAATCCCGGATCTGACCGGTTACATTACAGAAGGTCAGATCATTCTGAACCGGGAACTGCACAAAAAAGGCATTCGACCGCCCATCGATGTTTTGCCATCCTTATCAAGACTGAAGGATAAGGGAATCGGCGAGGGGAAAACAAGGGCTGATCATGCCAATGTCATGAATCAGCTTTTCGCTGCCTATTCCCGCGGAAAAGATGCCAAAGAACTCCAGATCATCCTGGGCGAAGACGCTCTGACAGAAATTGACCGGATTTACGCACATTTTGCCGATGCTTTTGAGCGCGACTATGTTTCTCAAGGCTTTGAAACCGAACGTTCAATTGACGAGACTTTAAGCATAGGCTGGAAATTGCTGTCCATGCTGCCAAGAAGCGAGCTGAAGCGAATCCGGGATACTTATATTGATCAGTATTACGGGAAGGACTGACGGCTGTGCCTCGAAAGCAGATTAATCCAAACCGAATGGAGCTGCTCAAGCTCAAGAAGCAGTTGGTGACAGCACGCCGCGGTCATAAATTACTCAAGGATAAGAGAGATGAATTGATGCGGCAATTCCTTGAGTTGATCAAACAAAATCTTGCTCTTCGCAGAAAAGTCGAACAGCAACTGGCGGACGCGGCCCGGCAAATGGTTGTGGCCCGCGCCGTGATGGTGCCTGAAGTGCTTGAGACGGCTTTGATGGCCGGCCATGAATCGTTGAGCTTGTCTGTTGACACAAGAAACATCATGGGTGTTGTGACCCCTGTTTTTTCTATTCCTTTTGAGCTGCGCAGCACGCCTGAAAATTTACCTTATGGTCTGGCGTCCGTCGCGGGTGAACTGGATCAGGCAATCATCGCGCTGAATGAAGCTTTACCGGCGATGATTCGACTGGCTGAAGTAGAAAAAACGGCACAGCTTTTGGCCGATGAAATAAAAAAGACGAGACGGCGTGTAAACTCTCTTGAATATATCCTGATTCCAGAACTACAGGAAGCCATCCGAACCATCAGTTTGAAAATGGAAGAAAATGAGCGGGGTAATCTCACGCGCTTGATGAAGGTGAAGGATATGATTGTAGCGCAGGCACAGGAAAAAGCGCGTCAAGCAGACAGAGCCGCCTGGGCGGAAAAACGCAGTTGACATTTTAAGAGGGCTTGCGTATAATGTCAGGGACTTTATCGTTTTAGCAGTTTAGTGAGATAAAGCGCTAAAGAGAGGAGTTTCTGATGGGACAGTGGCAATTTCATACACCCGATGGTGTCGCAGATCTACTGCCACGCGAGTGTGCAGCCAAGAGACGCATGGAACAACGCTTGCGCCAGGTTTTTTCATCTCGCGGGTACCAGGAAATTGAAACACCGGGGATCGAGTTTTACGATGTGTACGCGGCAGGCTGTGGGGCCGTGGCGCAGGAATGTTTATTTAAGTTTTTTGACCATCAGGGGCGTATTTTATGCCTGCGGTATGATGGAACGGTTCCGGCTGCTCGTGTTGCAGCCACTTTATTGCGTGATGAGCCGACTCCGCTTCGATTATCTTATCTTGGCAACATGTACCGGTATAATGAATTTGGCGGCGGGCGTCAGCGAGAGTTTTCCCAGGCTGGCATTGAACTGATGGGCAGCGCAGGCCCGCAAGCGGACGCGGAGGTGATCGCAACCGCCATTGCCGCCGCATTAGCAGTAGGGATTGAAGATTTACAGGTTTCCATCGGACAAGTTGCTTTTTTCCGCGGCATTTTATCTGAATGGCAGATCAGCGGAACAGCGGCTGATCTGCTTCCACATTTAATTGACACCAAACAATTGGTTGCCATCGAGGAACTGGCGGATCAACTGTCTCTGCCGGATAAAGCCAGGCGGGTCATCACGCGGCTTGCATCCAGCATGATGACAGAAAATGATCTGGATGAACTCGAATCTTGTGTGAGCCATCCCGACGCACTGACAGCTCTTCAAAATCTGCGTTCGGTTCTGCGCATTCTTGCTGATTATGATTGTCTTCGTTATGTTTCCGTTGATCTTGGTATGTTGCAGAGTTTGAACTATTATACCGGCATTATTTTCAAGGGCTTTACCTATGGACTCGGGTTTCCGCTTTTCAGTGGCGGGCGATATGACAGCCTGGTCCGTTCCTTTGGCCGTGATTTATGCGCGACTGGCTTTTCAATGGGCATCAGCCTTGCCCTGACGGCTTTAAGGCGGCAGGGAAAGATGGAACCGGATCCCCAAAAGCCGATTCTGATCGGATCCGTACCTGGGAAGCGAGCGGCTGCTCTGAGCCTGGCCGACAATTTGAGATCTTCCGGTCAAGTGGTCATTTCTGACTGCGATGATCTGGCCCCTCAAAGCCTGCTGCAGCGCTATCCGGATTGCCCTATTCTGTTTGTTGAAGAAGAGGGCCATGCGGTATGGCTCCGGGAGGTGCGCTGACATGCAACCTTTAACCATTGCACTGGCCAAAGGCCGGCTGGCAGATCAGGCCGTTGACTTACTGGAAGCAGCCGGCGTAGATTGTCAGGTTGTTCGGGAAAAGTCGCGAAAGTTGATTATGGAAGACGAAAAAACCGGCCTGCGATTTATTCTGGCCAAGCCGGCAGATGTTCCGACTTATGTTGATTATGGTGCGGCAGACATCGGAATTGTCGGTAAAGACACGCTTCTTGAAGAGGGGCGTTCCCTCTATGAGGTATTAAATCTGGGGTTCGGGGCTTGCCGTCTATGTGTCTGCGGCCCCCCGTCACTGGAAGGGCGCCTGGATCAGTTGCCGAACAAGCGTGTTGCGACCAAATACCCCCGGATTGCACGGGCATATTTTGAGGGAAAACGACGCGAGAGCGTGGAGATTATCCGATTGAACGGATCGGTAGAATTAGCGCCGCTTGTCGGCCTTGCGGAAGTTATTGTGGATATCGTTGAAAGTGGCCGGACACTTGCAGAAAACGGCTTGATTGTGCTCGAGACCATCGCGCCGGTCAGTGCCCGGATGGTTGTAAATCGGGTTAGTATGAAAATGAAAGCAGACCGGATCAATGAACTGATATTATCTGTGCAGGCTCAATTGAACCGGGAGAAGGAAGAGAGGCGGCCTGGAAAGGAATGACGATGCAAATAAAGAGCCCTTTACGCATTATAATGACCAATCAGGATGAACTGCAGCATCAGGTTGCACAACTGGGTTTGCGCGGCAAGATGGACTTGAAGCCGGTTCTTTTGGCTGTCGAAGGGATCATTGATCAGGTCCGCAAACGAGGCGATGCGGCTTTGATTGAGCTGACAGCCCGATATGATGGGGTTCTGCTGGAAAAGAATCAATTGCGCGTCGAGGAGGCCGAAATCAAAAAGGCCGTGGACCGCGTGGATTCTTCACTGATGGACGCCATGCGCCTGGCGGCGGAACGCATTCGCGCCTTTCACGAAGCGCAGTTGCCGCAGGACATTTATCTGCCGACCGACCAAGGCGGCTCAATCGGTCTGATTCATCGTCCTCTGGATACGGTCGGCGTCTATGTGCCTGGCGGTCTGGCCCCGCTGCCGTCCTCTGTTCTGATGAACCTTATTCCGGCTAAAGTTGCCGGCGTTCGCCGCATCATTTTGTGCACACCGCCGCGTAAAGACGGCTCAATTGATGACGGAATTCTGGCAGCCGCTTCAATCGCGGGCGCAACAGAATTGTATCGGGTGGGCGGCGCGCAGGCCGTCGCGGCCATGGCTTATGGTACCGAAACCATTGCAGCTGTTGATAAAATCGCAGGTCCCGGTAACATTTACGTCAACACAGCCAAACGTCTTGTCTTCGGGCAAGTGGATATCGATTTGTTTGCCGGACCCAGTGAGATCTTAATTATTGCGGATCAGACAGCCGACGCGGCTTATGTCGCGGCCGATTTACTTTCCCAGGCCGAGCACGACCCATTGGCTTCTGCTCTGCTTCTGACAGACAGCCTGCCATTGGCCAGGGCTGTAGCCGAAGAAGTGGCTTTCAGAATTCCTGATCTCCCACGTGCCGACATCATCCGCCGTTCTTTATCCGACTATGGCGCGGCATTGGTTGTTCCGGATCTGATGACAGCGCTCCGTTTTGCCAATGAACTGGCGCCTGAACATCTTGAGTTGATCGTCGCTGATCCGGATAACTGGCTGCCTTTTATTGCCAATGCGGGTGCCGTCTTTATCGGGCCTTACAGTCCTGAACCATTGGGTGATTATCTGGCTGGGACCAACCATGTGCTGCCAACCAGCGGAACAGCGCGTTTCTTCTCTCCGCTGAACACGCAGGATTTTATCAAGAAAATGAACTTCATTCGCTACACCGAGGCTGATTTAGAATCCTGCCGCCATGCTGTTGTGTGCTTCGCGGAAGCTGAACAGCTTAAAGCACATGCGGAATCGGTGCGTGTTCGTTTCGGCGAGGATTCAAAATCTCTGAACCAGGATCAAAAAGATAAAAAGACGAGAGGAGAACAGCCAGATGGTTGAACAAAGACAGACAACTGCCCGGCGTTTCTGGAACAGCAGGAC
>JAGPFK010000020.1 GCA_018056585.1 Clostridia bacterium
CGTTGAAGACCAGTTTTTGAACCTCAAGATGATCCGGCATGTAATCCAGCGGACTGTGCGTGATGATAAAATCTGGCTTAACCTGGCGAATCAGCTCGGTTAAGGCTTTGACCTGTTCTCTGTCACCGCTGTTGACTTCAAGATCAGGAATGTCCAGTGTGCAGACCGTGGCCCCGATGCAAGATCCGGCATCCTTCGCTTCTTTAAGACGTATCTCTCGTAAACGGACCGGGTCGATCAAGGCATGCCCCCGGCATCCATTGGCAACGTGACAGATGGTCACATGATCGCCCCGCTGGATGCATCGGGCTAAGGTGCCGAAGCAGGCTATTTCCAGATCATCTGGATGACAACCAATGGCCAGGACCTCCATCCGTATCCCTCCTTTTATTTTTGGTCGCTCAGTAATTGCAAAAGGAGTTTTTGAGCTTCTTTGATGTCATGGATCTGTTGAGGACCAGAGATTTCACGTTCAATGGTTAAAGGCCCGTCATAGCCGATGTCTTTTAATTTTTTTAAGATAAGCTTCAAGTCAACACGACCTTGTCCCAAGGCTTTTTCCTGGCCAAGCTGGCGACCGTTTGTTGGGTACAGACCGTCCTTGCAATGAACATTTCTCACGTATTTCCCGAAAATGTCCAGAGCGTCTGCAGGATTCGCTTTACCGTACAATAACAAATTGGCCATATCAAAATTGATGCCAAGGTTTTTAGCTCCAATGTCTTCAATTGTCCTCAAAAGCGTGACAGGCGTTTCTTGCCCGGTTTCAAATAAAAAATATTGATCACGTTCCGCCATCACGGCTGCCAGATGACGCAGAGCTGTCACCACGCCGATATAGTTTTCATCATTCGGATTTTCCGGGAGGAAACCAACGTGGGTGATGACATCCGTCACGCCAATTTTGGAAGCAAAAGTGCTTGCTTCCAAAAGTTCCTGCAGCCGGATGCCACGATAGCTTTCTGGCACGAGCCCTAAAGTGGAGGGGCCGCCGGTAAAATTCCATTCCTTAGGGCCGCTCCAGCCCGCCCATAAGGCAGAAATTAAAAGACCTGTTTTTTCAACAGCCGTTCGGACAGCATGGGCTGCGTTGTCCGTGTATTGCCTGGGATCCCACATGCTCAGCTGGCAGCTTTCAAGCGAAAGCTCTTTGGCCTGACGAAAGCGTTCGATGAGATCCTTTTCTGATTGAAAGGGAATGATGACGCCAATATGCATTTAAAGCACCTCGCTGAATGGTTTTCGTTTGCCCCCTTGCAGGGCACTGTCACGTAGAGTCTCAGCCAGAAGAACAGATTTCGCTGCGCTTTCAGGTGGATTTTTGTCCATCGGTTTGCCGGATTCAATCAAATCGATAAAATAAGCGATTTCACGTTCGATGCCGGTTTCGTGATAAGGTAAATCTACTTTGAAGGGTTCTTTGCATCGTGGATAGAGGGTAACGACCTCGCTGTCGAACACAACAGATGCTTCTTCGAAACCGATTCGATAGCCATGGTGAAAAGGGCAGCCGTCGAGTGACCAGTCCCCCAATGCAAAGACTGGTTTGTCAGGATAGCAGAGCATACTGTGGACAATATCCATACGGGATTGCACATCCTGTGTGCGGCAGAAAACAGCTTCCGGCTCACCAAACAGATAACGAGCCATATCAAGATCATGAATGTGCATATCCAGAAGGCAGCCGCCCGATCGCTCATAATTCATAAACCAATTCTGCCATGCCCAGATTGGCGGCCCGCTGAATCGTTCAAAAAACCCACTGATAACACGACCATATGTGCGGCGGTCCATTAAGTCTTTCATGTATTCATACTGTGGGTAAAAACGCAGGCATTGCCCGATCATCAGTCGGCCTTTAGCCTGCTTGGCCGCTTTGAGCATTGCCTTACACTGCTCACTGGTTCTTGCCATGGGCTTTTCGCACAATACATGATAACCACGGCCGAGCATATCAATGGTGTAAGCGGCATGAAGGGGGGTAGGCAGGCAGATGTCAATCAGGTCAAGCGATTCCTGAGCCAGCATTTCTTCCAGATCTGTATAACAGGATAGTTTTTGGCTTTCATCATAATTGGCTGCGCCAAGGTTGATTTCTATACGCTTTTTAAATTGTTCCGGGTCAATATCACAGGCGGCCTTTAGGCAAACCGGCACGCCTTTTTTTGCGAGGTTTTCATAGGCTGCCCGATGCGCTTGGGCAATCCCGCCAAAACCAAGAAGTCCAACTTGAATCATTATTTCGCCTCCTAGCATATTTAATGAGTGAAGTTATCGCTTCGTCTGAAAGACTTAGCATCTTTAAGGGGAGTACACGAATGAGCTGGATGGAGATGGGTGCAACATGTTTTACGTTGGCATCGACCTTACAAAGAACGCCCATGAAGCAGCTCATCTCAGTGATTCAAGCGAACCAATCGTGACCGATGCCGTAGTCATGGTCAAAGTCCGGCGCTTGAGCGATTACCAGGAAGCTGACGAACCTGTTGGATAAAGCCAGCCATAGCCGTTTTGGCAAAGAGAAGGCCTGCAGATCAAGGACGCTGCAGCTCGCTTGGCATCGCGATGGAAACCATCGCTACGACGATCCCCGGCATCGGACCTGTCCCTGGGCTGTTATCCTCGAGTAAAGCGGGCGCTTTACAGAGCCGCTGATGTCGCTGCTTCCCATGACCCGGGGCTATCCGCTGAGCCCCGCTAGCATAAGGCGGCGGATGATTTGCCCGAAGTTCAGATTGACCCAGCCTGGGGTTCATGTTGCATTTTTACCTGTTCCATTTTCAAGTTTTTCTCTGTTTTACCTACAAACACCGATTGATATTTTATAGCTGGTCTTTTGAAAATCAAATCAGATTAAAAATCTTATCCATAGCGGTAGCCGTATGGGTCAGAACAACCTCGGGGAAATAACGATAAGGCCCAACTTCAGCTGTGATCCAACCGTCATAACCCACCTCCTTTAAAGCTGACATAACGGCCGGGTAGTCGACATCGCCGGCCAGCAAATCGACAAAACCGGAGAGGCCGCCTACTGATGTACGGTAATCTTTGATGTGTACTTTTCGGATACGAGGGCCCAAAATGCGAATCCACTGATCCGGGTAACCAAAGGCCAGAACGTTACCTATGTCAAAATAAGCACCGACGGCGGGGCTATCAATCTGATCGATCAAATTGCGCATTTCTAATGGTGAGAGAAGAAATCGATTCCAGACATTTTCAAGGCCGATCGATACGCCAAGATTTTCGGCTACCGGCGCAATGGCGCTGATTGCATTCAAAGCTCGATCATAGGCCACATCATAAGGAACAACCGGTGCTTTTCCTGTAAAGTCGCTTCCGACAATTCCGGGAATGACCAGAATGGTATCGCAGCCGAGCCAGGCTGCAACCTGAATCTGCTTGATTGCGATGGATCTGGCTTTCTCACGTTCTGACGGATCGTCCGATGTCAGGGAATACGTCCAATACAGTCCTGTCGCAAGACTGTAAAGGGGCATGCCGAAACGATCTGCCATCTTTCGAATGGCGATCATATCGGATTCTTTTGAGTCCAGACTGATTGCGCCTTTTTCATCCAATGAAACTTCAACGCCATCAAAACCGGCTTCTTTTGCCATGCGAAAACAGACGTCTAATGGCTGGCCTGTGAAAGACCAGATGCTGATGCCTTTTTTCATATGCATTCCTCCTGCGCTTTGGGTAAATTGTGTACATCTTTATTTTAGGCTCAACAATCAAAAAATGAAATAAAGAAAAGGCGATTGTTTGTGCACAATCAGATACTATCATTGATTTTTTCTTGACGGGTAACAGATAATGCATTAAGCTTGGCTCATAAAACGTCAGACTGGAGGCATTGCGATGAAAGACTCCTATCGGCGTCATACTTTTCAGAAAGATCTGTCTGTAACAGATCTGATCAGCCTGTTTGATTATGAGAGCCCGAAAGATTTCTGTTTTGATGGTGAAGCCCATGATTTTTGGGAGTTTATTTATATTGATAAAGGGAAGATGCTGATAACGGCAGGAGAACAACAATACGTTCTGAAATCTGGCGAGCTGGCTTTTCATTGTCCCGGTGAATTCCATGCTGTTCAAGCTTGCTCTGATCTTCCTTCAAGCTTTATTGTTTGCGCGTTTGTATCGGACAGTAGCTTGATGAAAACTTTTACGCATAAAATAATGACGTTAACTGGCCCGGCACTGCAGGCTCTCCGGGCAGCTGTCAGGGAAGCAAAAGGCCTGATCTTGCCTGTTCAAGAGCCAGGACGAATTACCCTTTCAATCCCCGGTTCTGCTCCTGGGACGCCTCAGCTGATTCAAAGTTACTTAGAACAGATGCTTCTGATGCTGTACCGGCAAAGTTCGGCTGTTCAGATTCAAAGACGTGTCGAAACCTTTGCGCAGCAAAGAAGCAGGCAGCAGTTGGCAAGCAACATTCAAGATTATTTAAAGGATCAGATAGGGGAGCGACAAACTTTAGCGCAGATTGCCCGTGCGACCGGCTATAGTGTCGCACAAATAAAAAAGATCTTTAAATCTGAAACCGGCCAAAGTCCGATGGATTGGTTTATTGATTTAAAAATGGAAGAGGCCCGGCGTATGATTCGTGAAGGCGATCTGAATTTCGGGCAGATTTCCGCTCGCTTGGGGTATGACAACCCACATTATTTTTCCAGGTTGTTTCATCAGCGCCATCACATGACAATGACCGAGTATGCGCGTTCCTATATGGAACATAAACTCCCGGATTAATTATTTGACAGATGTTCCATAAAGAAGAGGAAAGCCTGATCATCAAAACCAGGGTAATTTTCATGTCCATAGTCCGGATAGATAACCATTTCTTTTTGTGATTTAATTTTGTTGTAGGCTGCAAATTGTGTGGATGGCGGGCAAATGGTGTCCATCAGGCCAAGAGCCCATAAAACATGGCCTTGAATTCGATTGGCCAGGTGCTGGATATCAATATACCCCAGGCGTGTAAAATATAACACTTCCTGCTTATGTGTCGGATCAAACTGGCGGAAGAAAAGGCTTAATTCCTCATATGCGTCTTTGGCCAAATCCATTTCCCAGACACGCTGGTAGTCGCTTAAGAAAGGGCAGCGTGGTGCAAGACATTTGATTCTTGGCTCCAATGCCGCACAGGCAATGGTAAGGCCGCCTCCCTGTGATAAACCCATGGCGGCGACCCGAGTTTCGTCTATCTCCGGCATCTTCATCACAATGCCGGCAAGCTGGGCTGTATCAAGGATAATATGGCGCATCAACATATTTTCAGGTCTGTCATTCAGCCCCCGGATGATGTGTCCGCGATAAGTCGGCCCTTGCACACCGCCTGTATCCTGAGATAAGCCGCCTTGTCCGCGGCAATCCAGGGCGGCGACAGAATAGCCCAACGTCGTAAAAGCAAGTTTGTCCTGCCACCCGCCGCAGGATCCAAAATAGCCATGGAATTGCAAAACAGCCGGATGCGGTTCAGGGACATGGAGAGGCTTGAGGTAGATCGCATGTAGCCTGGCTCCGCGCACCCCTGTGAAAAAAAGATCATAACAGGCGACGCCCGGGACTTGAAAAGAGGCAGGAATCAGTTCAATTTTCGGATCGACGGCTCTCATTTCCAATAATGCGTCTGACCAGAAGGCATCAAAATCATGTGGACGAGGATTTGTGCCGTGATATTGGCGCAACGCTTCAAGTGGCAAATCAAAAATGGGCATCTGCGTAAACCTCCAAAAGTATTCCCTGCCATTATACTGTTGATGCTAAATTTGGTAAATCACAGCCTTTGCAAAAGTACAGAGAAAAGGCTAGACTGGTACAGGTGGCCATCACCGATGATGAATGAACTTGTTGTGAGGTAAGATCATGTTGAAGGAAAAATATTTGTCGATTGAACCTTGTGTTGTCCCGGCTAATCAGGAAACAAAATTGACCATTCGACTGATCAAAGACCCATCCGGAGCTTCAAGCGGTTTTGAAATTCAGGGTGATTGCCTGATTTATCAAGGAGAACCCTGCTATTTTCAGCATGTGAACCTTCAGTTTCCCAGCCCTCATCCACTAAAAGATAATCGGGTTGCCTACAAAGTTAATCGAAAAAGCAATACTTTGACAATCAATTTGTTTTTTTCAGGTGAACAGGAACATCATCTGTGTGTCCGAGCCCCTGTACAGGGTCAGGATTGCCTTCTTGAGACGCTTTATGTGTTTTCTCTCAAACAAGATCTTTTGGGCTGTCTCCCCTGGAAAGGAGACTTGCACATGCATTCTGACCGTTCAGACGGGAGGGATACACCGGCGCATGTAGCGGCAGCTTGCCGGCGTGTTGGTTTTGACTTTATGGCCCTGACCGATCACGGGCAGTTCAGGCCGTCCCTGGAAGCAATTGAAGCTTTTGCTGATGTTCCGATTGATCTGATGATGTATACCGGAGAAGAGGTGCATGCGCCGGGTAATCCCGTCCACATTGTCCATGTAGGCGGACGGGACAGCATCAATGAGCAGTTTAACTCAAGGGATTACATAGAGGCTGTGCGCAGCAAAATCGAGTTGATGCCCCGGCTTCCTTTGGGAGTGGATCCTTATGCCTATGCGTCTTCTTTGTGGATTTTTGAGCAGATTAAGGCGGGTGGTGGACTGAGTATTTTCTGCCATCCGTACTGGCTCAATATTTATTCAGAAAATCAGCAAGGGTATTATATCAGCGAGCCGCTGACGACTATCCTTTTGGATCAGCAGCCTTATGATGCGCTGGAAGTATTAGGCGGCTATCATCTCGATGAAGCTGAATCCAATAACTTGCAAATTGCCCGCTATCATGACGAGCGGGCACGTGGCCGGAAGATTCCCATCGTTGGTGTTTCGGATGCGCACGGTTGTGAAACAGGTGAACTGTTCGGCTGGTTCTATACCCTTGTCTTTTCTCGCTCGCCGGAATTGACCGATATCAAACAAGCCATCCTGGACTGTCGAAGTGTCGCGGTGGAAGCGCTTCCCGGCGAAGTGATCCGGGTTCATGGCCCTTTCAGGCTGGTTCGGTATGCTTTGTTCCTGCTCAGGACTTATTTCCCTGAACACGATCGGTGCTGCAAGGAGGAAGGTGAAGCAATGCTGTCCTATATAGGGGAAGTGGATGGTTTGGACCGCCAAGCAGCCGCAAAAAAGATAGAACAGCTGCAGGGACAAATTGCTGCGATACAAAAACAATTGTTTGCCAGTCGGTAAAAAGACCATGATTATCAGTGCAAGCAGAAGAACCGATATACCGGCCTTTTTTTCTGACTGGTTCCTCAAAATATTGAGGGATGGTTCTGTTAAGGTCAGCAATCCGATGAATAAAAAGCAAATCAGAACCGTTCTTCTGAACCGCGCATTCGTGGATGCTTTCGTTTTTTGGAGTAAAAACCCGAAGCCATTTTTCCCGGTTCTGGATGTTTTGGACAAAGCCGGTTATCCTTACTATTTTTTATATACCCTGAATGACTATCCCCAAGCCATTGAACCCGGTGTTCCGCCTTTAGAAGA
Organism: Clostridia bacterium; assembly: GCA_018056585.1. Lineage (GTDB taxonomy): Bacteria > Bacillota > Clostridia > Saccharofermentanales > UBA5734 > JAAYBY01. The sequence continues at coordinate 7,534 of JAGPFK010000020.1, forward strand.
GCGAATTGAAACAATGAAACAGCTGGCTGACCGGATTGGCCCGGACCGGGTCGTTTGGCGCTATGACCCTATTTTGCTGACCCGTGTGATCAGTCCGGAGCAGCATCGGGAGCGCTTCGAAAAACTAGCTGATTCTTTGTCGGGATCCGTGAACACCTGCATTTTTTCTTTTTACACGCCTTATCGGAAAACAAGCCGGTCAATGGCGCAATTGGGGTTCATTTTACCGGATTCAGATCAGAAAAGGGATCTGGTCCGACATTTGGCTGCTGTAACAGCTAAAAAAGGAATCGAATTGACAGCTTGCTGCTGTCCGGATGATTATACTGATTTGTCCGTCAGGCCGGCCGCCTGCATTGACCCGGACAGGCTCACGCTCATCACAGGGAAGACCTTCAACCGAAAAAAAGACAGCGGTCAAAGACCCGAATGTCATTGTATTTCATCGGTTGATATCGGCACATACCGCACTTGCCGGCACAACTGCCGCTATTGTTATGCTGGATCGGCCGCGAAGTAAAATTGCGTCACAGCATGTATACTCAGACTTTATATCTTTATATCTTTAGCTGAAGTTAAACAATAAATCGGATTTAATTATTGCACCAAAGTTATCAATATGCTACATTTATAATGATATTCCTATCAAATAAACGACGGAGAAAAAAGCCATGCATATTACTGTGTGTCTAAAGCCGGATCAACCATTGGCTCTGCCGATTCATTATAATTATCTTGTTCAGGCTTCAATTTATCACTCAATTTCGCCTGAACTGGCTTCTTTTCTTCATGAAAATGGGTTCTCTGAGGAGAAACGCGTTTTTAGGTTATTCTCATTTTCTCTTCTGCAGGGTCCTTTCGTTATAGATAAAAGCAGTCATACGATTGTTTTTAATGATTTTGTTCAGTTCACTCTTTCATCACCTCTTGAACCGTTTTGCCAATCCATCGCCAACATATTGCTGAATAGAGGTCATATGCAATTAGGCAAAACAGAAGTACCGGTAAAGAAGGTTGATGTCTGCCAATATAAGGTGCAGGATGAGGAAATAGTCGTTCAAACTCAATCCCCCATCGTTTTATACAGCACGTTTTTGCGGCCAGACGGGCGAAAATATACCTGCTATTTTCAACCGGGCGAACCGGATTATGAGTCATTGATGGCAGGGAATTTACGAAAAAAATATAAAGCCTTTTATGGGATAGAACCTCCTGGAGGACAAATAAGTGTAAGGGCAAAAGGCCCGCAAAAGATGCACCTTGTTAATTATAAAGGAACAATTATCAAAGGGCATTCAGGTCAATTGCGCCTGAATGGCCCTGTTCCTCTTCTACAACTGGGGGTTGATAGTGGTTTGGGTGGCAAGAATGCTCAAGGGTTCGGATGTGTGGTGATGCTGAATAAAAGATGATGACCTGAAAAAAGTATAACAAAGAGAGGTGAAACAAAAAGATGTCGTGTTTTCGGATATCATCAGTTGTTTTCAAAATTATAATAAAAAGGATTTAATCTGGGAAAAGTTTAAAACAGAAATGAACGTCATCACTGAACATCATGCAATACAATCCAGATCATTCCACTGTGCTTGCAGATTTTGATGACTTTTTAAATCGAAGGAGGGCTGTTTTGTACTTTTGGTAAGGAATTATTGGAGATATTGAAGGAAAGAAATATCCTGGTTATTTCAGGCAGAAGGAATGCAAATAATTCATATCCTTATGATAAACATATTTCATAGTGCCTTAACTGTTAGGAGATGCTCTTTCTTTTTATGAGAATAGCCTGATTCGTAGGAAAACTGTAAAAACACACTATTTTCGTAATGAGAGAATGCTCCATTAACTTTTCATATCGTGGGTAAAGGCTTGATTTCAACAAAAGAGGCAAAAGAAACATGTATATTTCTAGAATCGCTGATGATAAGCGTGAGCAGCTTACTTGTGATCATTTAATTGAAACAGCAAAACTGGCATCAGATTGGGCAGAATCACTTGGTGTCAAACAAATTACCTTTCTTACCGCACTTCTGCATGATATGGGTAAGTTTTCAGAATCATTTGTGTCTTATTTACGGGAATCAGAACAGAATAGGCGCGGAAGCATCATCCATTCCACGCAAGGGGCTAAGTATATTTATGAGCTAGCGAGTCAAAAAAATGATTATATTCTAATTGCAGAAATGGTTGGCTTGTGCATAGCAGGTCATCACGGCGTTTTAATGGATGGGATCACGCCAGATGGAGAAACGCCATTCCTTGATCGTATCTGCAAACCGGATACAGGCGCACTGCATTTTACTGAGGTCAAAAGTGAATTTGCTCGGAATTGCCACCAGGCGACCAAGCTAAATGAAATGCTCGAAGCATCTACCTATGAGCTTCAGAACTTTATTAAAACCTGTAAAAATCAAAAGCTGAATCCCGCTTTTATGGTTCATATGCTTACAAAATTTATATTTTCATGCTTGGTTGATGCCGACAGACACAATGCCTATTGCTTTGAAACCCAGACTAAACCAGTATTGACCAATCCGCCTTGGAACAAATTTTCAAACAATTTAGGGCACTTTCTTGCTCAAAAAAACAATGATTCGAATCAATTCATTGATACATTACGGCAGAAAATCTCAGATCAATGTTTTTGCAGTGCCAATCGCCGGCAAGGGATTTACCAACTGGAAGTGCCAACAGGCGGAGGGAAAACACTCTCTAGTCTTCGGTTTGCCTTAGAACATGCAAGGATACACAATATGGAACGAATCATCTATATCATCCCCTATCTATCTGTCTTAGAGCAAACAGCAGACAACATTCGTAAGGCACTTGGTTTAGCAAAGGATGATGTTTGCATTTTAGAGCATCATTCCAATCTGATACCACCCGATGATGAGGAAAAAGTACAAGAGAAAAAATTGCTTACCGATCGGTGGGATGCTCCAATTGTCATTACAACGGTAGTGCAGTTTCTTGAAAGCATATTTTCGCAGAGGGCATCGAAGCTTCGTAAATTACACAACATGACCAATGCGGTGCTAATCTTTGACGAAGTACAGTCATTGCCTGTTAAATGCGTAAATCTTTTCAATGATGCAGTAAATTTTCTGTCCATATTCGGAAAGTCAACAGTTTTACTTTGCACGGCAACACAGCCTTTATTGGATCATACGGAGCATGGC
>JAGPFK010000021.1 GCA_018056585.1 Clostridia bacterium
TTTACCGCTATCTTCGGAATTATCAAAAACGTTGCCATCACGCCAAGCCAGCTCGAGAAGGCTCTGGCAAATGAATGCATGTTTGACGGCTCTTCAATCTAAGGATTTGCGCGAATTGAGGAATCGGATATGCAGCTGCATCCTGATCTGGATACTTTTGTCATTTTTCCGTGGCGTCCGAAACAAGGCAAGGTCGCTCGCCTGATCTGCGATGTGCATACCACAGACGGCAGCCCTTTTGTTGGAGATCCGCGCTACGTTCTGCGCCGTGTCCTCAAAGAAGCTCATTCCATGGGTTATACATTCAATGCAGGCCCTGAATGTGAGTTCTTTCTTTTTCTGAATGATGAGCAGGGCAAACCGACCAATATCAGTTATGACGAGGGTGGCTATTTTGACCTTGAACCCATCGGACAGGGAGAAGATGTGCGCCGTGAAATTGTCTTGGCTCTGGAAGAAATGGGATTTGAAATTGAAACATCACACCATGAAGTTGCGCCCGGACAGCATGAAATTGATTTTCGATTTGATGAGGCATTAAAGACAGCTGACAACATTATGACTTTTAAACTGACTGTCCGTTCCATTGCCCGTCAATATGGCATGCATGCCACTTTTATGCCAAAGCCAGTCACCGGCATATGCGGTTCCGGAATGCACACCAATATGTCGCTTTTTAAGGGAGAACAAAATGCTTTCTATGATCCTACTCAACATGATGGCCTATCAACGCTGGCCAAGAACTTCATTGCCGGTTTGATGGATCATATCCGAAGCATCTGCGCTGTGACCAATCCCCTTGTCAATTCGTATAAGCGGCTGGTGCCTGGGTATGAAGCACCCTGTTATATTGCCTGGTCTAATCGAAACAGAAGCCCTCTGATCCGGATCCCGGACTCCAGGGGTGATTTTACACGAATTGAATTGCGCAATCCCGATCCATCTTGCAATCCATATCTTGCATTGGCTCTCTGTCTGGCAGCCGGACTCGACGGCATAAAACGAAACCTCTTACCACCACCGCCAATCGATGTGAATATTTATGCCTTATCCCCCGCCGACCGGGAAGCGCTCAACATAGGGAGTTTACCGGGCGATTTATCGGAAGCCCTGGACGAAATGGAAAAAGATCCGCTTGTTGGCCGTGTTTTAGGCCCCCATATTCTGCAAAAATATGTTGAAGCAAAACGACAGGAGTGGAATGAATACCGAGTCAAAGTGACGCCCTGGGAATTGAACGCCTATCTGCGCAAATATTAGTTATTGCTTGTCACTTATAGCCTTTTATCAAAAGAGGAGAATATATGAAAAATTTAGAATTTACAAAAATGCATGGAATAGGCAATGACTATATATTTATTGATGCAACAAGGTCTGTGCCCAACGGCATACCAGCCTTGGCTAAAAAACTCAGCGACCGGCATTTTGGTATTGGATCAGATGGTCTTGTTTTAATCTGTCCATCACAAAAAGCTGATTTCATGATGGATATGTATAATGCGGATGGATCACGCGGGCTGATGTGTGGAAATGCGATCCGTTGCGTGGCCAAATATGTCTACGAACGCGGCCTAACGGATAAAAAAACACTTGTCATTGAAACGCTAAGCGGTTTGAAGACACTTGAGCTTTCTGTTCAGAATGGATGCGTTTCCCAAGTGACGGTTCACATGGGTACCCCTGTTTTGGAGACATCACGCATACCCGTTCGCTGGAATGACCATCAGATGATAGACGAACCCATTGCAGTCGCTGGACGCCTTTACCGGTTGACTTGTGTTTCGATGGGAAATCCGCATGCCGTAACGTTTACGGATAATCTTGATACTCTTGATCTGACATCCCTTGGCCCGGCTTTTGAGCATCATTCTCTTTTCCCAGATCGTGTTAATGTGGAATTTGTTCAGATTTTGGATCGCCACAATCTGCGCATGCGTGTCTGGGAACGCGGTGCAGGTGAGACCCTGGCCTGCGGTACGGGTGCTTGTGCCGCGCTTGTTGCCGCAGTTCTGACAAACCGGGCTGACAACAAAGCTGTTGTCCATTTAAGGGGAGGGGATCTGTCCATTGAATGGAATAAAAAAACAGATGAAGTTATTATGACTGGACCAGCAGAATTCGTTTTTGATGGTTGGATTACACTGGAAGAGGAGGACGATTTGTGCTGATTAACAGACATTTTCTGGAACTGCCGGGGAACTACCTTTTTTCTGAGATTGCCAGACGCGTGGCTCAATTTAAAAGCAATCATCCCAAAACTGATGTTATCTCACTTGGTATCGGTGATGTAACCCGGCCGCTTGTTCCGGCCGTGATTGACGCATTGCATCAGGCTGTAGCCGAACAGGCTGACCCATTGACTTTCCGTGGTTATGGTCCGGAGCAAGGCTATGCATTCTTGCGGCAAACGATCGCAGAAAACCACTATGGCCGGTTCGGCGTGGAGATGTCAGCGGATGAAATTTTTGTCGGAGATGGCGCAAAGAGTGATGTCGGTAACATCGGTGATATTTTTTCTCAGGATGCCCTTGTTGCTGTTTGTGATCCAGTTTACCCGGTCTATGTAGACACGAATGTGATGGCAGGCAGAGCGGGCCAACTGGGTACTGACGGGCGTTGGAGCCGCCTTGTTTACTTGCCTTGTATGGAGACGAACGGTTTTTGCCCTCAATTGCCTGATTCAAACGAAAAAGCGCCCGATCTGATATACCTGTGCTTTCCTAATAACCCCACCGGCTCAGCCATAACGGCAGCTGAATTAAAGGAATGGGTGGATTATGCTTTAAAGCATGGATCTGTGATTCTTTATGATGCGGCTTATGAAGCCTTTATTACAGAGGATTTACCGCACAGTATTTTTGAGATTGAGGGCGCGCGCAATTGCGCCATTGAATTTTGCAGCTTTTCCAAATTGGCCGGTTTTACAGGCTTACGCCTGGGGTTTACGGTTATTCCAAATGACCTGGAAATCGACGGCGTAAAAGTCAATCAGCTATGGAAAAGACGGCAAGCGACTAAGTTTAACGGCGCATCCTATCTGGCCCAACGTGCCGGAGAGGCTGTTTACAGCGAGCGGGGCTATCAGGAGGTAAAAGAAACCATCCGGTATTATCAGGAAAATGCCAAAATGATTCTAGATGGATTAAAAGAACTGGGTTTGACGGCCTATGGCGGCGTCAACGCCCCCTATATCTGGCTTAAAACACCGGATGGAATCGATTCGTGGTCCTTTTTTGACTGTCTTTTGCAAAAAGCTCATGTTGTAGGAACACCCGGATCAGGGTTTGGCCCTTGCGGAGAAGGATTTTTCCGTTTGACTGCCTTTGGCAGCCATGAGCAGACAAGAGAAGCCATGGACCGAATACGGACCTTATTTTCCTAGCAATCGGTTATTGATTCACTGAAAGATAGTTGGTTTTTGCTGACTGGATTTGATTTTGGGGTTTGACAGCTTTAAATAACTCGTTATATAATGGCAAGGGCAAGACGTCCCCACAGATGGGGCGTCTTTTTCTATGTAAGTACAAAGCCAGGAGATCGTCTGTGAAAACCGTGGGAACGAGGAAAAGGATAAAAGACTTATCGGCTGTTGAATCTGATGTGGTTGTTTGTTTTCAATCTGGCCCACATGCCGGCCAGGTGATTTTGAACCGCTTGCAGCATGAATTTGATTATAAATATAAACTGGAAAGCATATCGGAATCGGCGCCGCTTTATCACCGGATCAAGAACCGCCGTTTGTGGCAAAGCTTTGGGGTTTTAGCAGAATTGAGCGTAGAGAGACGATTTGAAACTCGCTTTCTCGGCGGTTTCAGCTGATTGATCAGCTCAATTGAAAAACGATCAGACCATTGAGTGAGACTGGGGAGGAAATCAAATGAAATATGTTTTTGTGACGGGCGGTGTTGTTTCCGGCCTGGGGAAAGGAATTACAGCAGCATCGCTTGGTCGCCTGCTTAAATCCAGGGGGATTCGGGTAACCATGCAGAAATTTGATCCTTATCTGAATGTCGACCCTGGAACAATGAATCCGTATCAGCACGGTGAAATTTTTGTGACGGATGACGGCGCTGAAACGGATCTTGATGTAGGCCACTATGAGCGATTTATTGATGAGAATTTATCTCGGGACAGCAACGTCACATCCGGCCATATTTACTGGTCTGTGATCCAAAAAGAACGAAACGGTGAGTATCAAGGAGAGACCGTTCAGGTTATTCCGCATGTCACGAATGAAATAAAAGATCGGATCCGACAGGGCAAGAATGGTTATGATGTCGCCATTATCGAAATTGGTGGTACGATCGGTGATATCGAAGGACTGCCTATCATCGAAGCAACCCGTCAATTCGCAGCGGATGTTGGCCGCCGGAACTGTATTTTTATTCATGTGACATTGGTTCCTTATCTCAGCGTATCTAAGGAACAAAAAACAAAACCAACACAGCACAGTGTGAAGGATTTATTAAGTCTCGGTATCCAGCCGGATATTATTGTTTGCCGGTCAGAAATTCCGATCGGAAAAGAGCTGAAAAGCAAGATTGCTCTGTTTTGTAATGTGCCGCAGGAATGCGTAATCGAAAACCTTGATTTACCTGTTTTATATGAAGTACCGCTTGCCCTTGAAAAAGAAGGCCTGGCAGATATTGTTTGCCGCCGTTTTGATTTTCCTGAAACGCCGCCAGATCTGGCTTCCTGGAGAACAATGGTCAACAGGCTTAAAAACCCGAAGGTTACGGTTCATATTGCTCTCGTTGGGAAATATGCTGCTTTGCATGATGCCTATCTGAGTATCATTGAAGCGTTAACACATGGGGGCGCCGCAACGTGCAGCAAGGTTGAGATGATTTGGGTTAATGCAGATGACCTGACTGAGGAGACAGTCGAACAGACTCTGTCTTCTGCAGACGGCATCCTGGTTCCCGGTGGCTTTGGCATCCGTGGTATCGACGGGAAAATAGTGGCTGCTCAGTTCGCGCGCGAGAATCAAATCCCGTATTTCGGGATCTGCCTGGGCATGCAAGTTGCCATTATTGAGTTTGCCCGCCATGTGCTGGGCCTTTGTGATGCGCATAGCTCAGAATTTAATCCTGATACAAAAAACCCTGTCATTGACCTGATGCCAGATCAGTCTTGCCTTGAAAAAACGAACGGAGCCATGCGGCTGGGGCTGTATCCCTGCGTCCTTCATGAGGACTCGCGCGCCTATGCGGCCTATCAGACGCCGCTTATTCATGAAAGGCACCGTCATCGTTATGAGGTTAATAATCATTACCGGAATGTTCTGGTATCCGGCGGGATGATGCTGAGCGGGCTCTCCCCAGATCATCAAATCATCGAAATGATTGAATTGCCGGACCATCCATGGTTTGTTGGCTGCCAGTTTCATCCGGAGTTCAAATCGCGACCCAATCGGCCGCATCCCCTGTTCATTGATTTTGTTCGTGCGGCACTTTTATGTCATCAACGAAAGTTATAAAGCAACTTGTCAAAGCTTAGGATATAAAGGTATAATTCAAACTGATATGTCAAATGGTATGGATGAAACAAGGGATTGCTGTGGTAGATAGTCAGGTTAAGGCTTATGCCTAAAGCTGATACCTGTTATCTGATAGACAAAAAATTATAAATCAGAAAGAGGGAGTCACTGTGTTCTGGCCTGTATTTTCCATTATTGTTGCGTTACTTTCATTCGCCCTGGCTGCCTGGCTGTATCGATGGGTTACCAAGCTTCCAAAAGCAGAAAGAAAGCTTGAGGAAATTGGTTCTTTGATCCGGTCAGGCGCTTTTACTTTTCTGAAGACGGAATATAAGCTGCTGGCCCGGTTTGTTGGCATTGCAGCCATACTCATTTTGCTTTTCTTTCCACGTCCAATATGGACAGGCGATGCGATGCTGAATATCACAATGGCCTTGTCCTATATTGCGGGCTCCCTTTTGTCCGGTCTTGCCGGCTACATTGGTATCAGCATCTCAACAATCGCCAATGTCAAGGCGGCTGACGCGGCAAAGAAAGGCCTTGTTCCATCTTTTATGGCTGGTTTCAGAGGTGGCGCGGTTATGGGGATGGCCGTTGTTGGTACCAGTCTTTTTGGTGCGGCTGCCTTATATTTACTGACGAAGCAGGCAGAGCCTGTTTTGGCTTTCAGCTTTGGCGCCAGCTCTCTGGCTTTGTTTGCCAAGGCAGGCGGCGGTATCTTCACGAAAACCGCTGATATCTCGGCCGATCTGACGGGCAAGGTTGAACTGGGGATTCCTGAAGATGACCCGCGCAATCCAGCCGTTATCGCGGATAATGTCGGCGATAACGTCGGGGATGTGGCCGGCATGGGTGCCGACCTGTTTGACTCCAACGTAGCGACGCTGGCCGCCTCGATTATACTGGCTATCCCACTTGGTCAGGTGGATATCGTTTTCTGTTATGCCAGCATTGGACTTCTGGCCTCAATCATCGGTGTCCTTCTGGCCCGTGTGAGCGAAAACGGAAACCCAGGCAAGGCACTGAACCGCGGTACTTATGTTACCAATGCGATCTTTGCTGTTTTAACTCTGATTGCCACATTTGCGTTCAATCTTGAATGGCGCTTGTGGGTTGCCACTTTTGTCGGCATGATCGCGGGAGCTGTGATCGGTTTTACCTCTGATTTGTTTACTTCTGATGGCAGCAAGACAGTTGACACTGTTGCAAGAGCCAGCAAAACCGGTCCTGCTTTTACCATTCTCAGCGGTTTTTCATATGGTCTATTAAGTGCTTTCCCGGCTATTTTGGGTGTTGCTGTTGCCACATTGATTTCATACAAAGTGTGTGAACCGCTTGGAGCCGGTTTCCCGCTTCTGGGTATCAGCCTGGCATCACTCGGGATGCTGTCTGTCGTTGGCATGATTATCTCAAATGACGCCTATGGTCCGATTGTTGATAATGCACGCGGTCTTGCCGAAATGGGCGGCCTCGGTGACGATGTTATTCGGGTAACCGATGATCTCGATGCCGCCGGCAATACCGCAAAAGCCATCACAAAGGGATTTGCGATCGGCGCAGCCGGCCTGACGGTTATTTCATTGCTGGCTGCGTATCAGGAAATCCTGCGGGATGCAACGGGCAAAATCACAGAGTTTGGTATCTTGGACCCGCTCGTTTTCTTCGGGTTGCTTTGCGGTATTGCCGTGCCCGCTGTTTTTTCAGCCATGTTGATTTTGGGTGTCGACCGGAATGCGCAGCGTATGGTCGGTGAAATTCACCGGCAGTTCGATGAGATTCCAGGCCTGAAAGAAGGCAAAGAAGGTGTTCGCCCGGATTACAACCGCTGCATTGACATCGCAACCGTCGGGGCCTTAAAAGAACTCATTCCAGCTGGCCTGATGGCCATACTGGTAACACTGGCCATCGGTTTCATCGGAGGCGTTACAGCTATTGGTGGATTTTTGGCGGGTAATATTGTCTCAGGCTTGCTGCTGGCTTTATTGATGTCCAACGCCGGTGGTCTCTGGGACAATGCCAAGAAACATATTGAATCCGGGAATTATGGAGGCAAGGGATCTGACGCGCACAAGGCTGCCGTGATCGGGGATACGGTAGGGGATCCATTTAAAGATACTGCCGGACCGTCCCTCAATACACAGATCACAGTTGTTTCCCTGATTGCGTCCCTTGCGGCGACCTTGTTTATTCTGTATTCAATATTCTAATTCCTGACGGAGCAGCGAACGCAGGAGGCGAGCATGGAACCCCAAGTCAATCGTTGCCTTTATCTTGACGCGCAGCACAGGTTAACTTTGAGAATGGAACCTATTCCCGAGCCTAAGCCGGGTGAGGTGCTCGTCCGAATTCTTGCTAATGGGATCTGCGGATCCGATCTTCATTTTTATCAGCAAGGTAGCTTGGGCCACTTTGTTGTTGAAAAACCCTATATTCCTGGTCATGAGGCGAGTGGGCGTATTGCGGCGCTCGGACCGAATGTCAAGGGGCGAACGACAGGGGAAGCGGTTGTGATTGAGCCTGGCATCCCATGCGGTCACTGTGTCTGGTGCCGCAGAGGCCGATATAATCTCTGCCCGGATGTGATTTTTCTGTCGGCACCGCCGATCAACGGTACCTTTTGTGACTACCTGGCCGTGCGTGCTGAAGCGGTTTGGCCCATACCAGACGGCTTGTCCTTCGAAACGGCTGCATTGGCTGAGCCTGCTGCCGTGGCTGTTCATGCAATCAAACGCGCGCGCTTTGAGCCTGGCGCGTCGGCATGGATTATTGGCGCAGGCCCGATTGGCTTGATGGTGATTCAGGCTTTTAAAGCCGCTGGCGGCGGACTTGTATATTATTCTGAGCAAAGACAAAGTCGACAACGGGCTGCGGCATCTCTGGGTGCTCTCCCCTGGGATGGTGATGGATCTATTCAGGTCGATGTCGCCTTTGATACATCCGGATCAGCCGATGCCTGCGCACGTTTGTTTGACGTCGTTAAACCGGGCGGTTGTGCCGTTCAGGTTGGCTGGCCGTCAAAAAATCAGGTTGTCCTTGATATCGCAACGATGATCGATAAAGAACTGGATTATGTGGCTGTAAACCGTTATGCCAATGCTTTTCCGGCTGCCTTGCAATGGCTCGCGGATGGCCGGATCCGTACAGATCAGATGGTGACCCATCACTTTAAATTTAATGAGGTGGCTGAGGCTTTTCGGTTTACCGCTACACATCCGGAAAAAGTCATTAAGACAGTGGTGACAAATGATTTGGAGAAAGCTTGATTTCATCCATTCATGCGTGTGATCGATCATCATTCAGGAGGAATCCATGCCCGCTCAGTTTTGCGTTTCAACACCTAGTCGGCTTTGCCTTTTTGGTGAGCATCAAGATTATCTGGGCCTTGAAGTGGTTGCTGTTGCGATTAATTTACGTTTTTTTGCCACGGTTAAAAGACGAAACGACCAACTGATCCATATCAAGATCCGGGACAGACGACTGGACCGACTCGATTCAAAAAATGACGGTTCCATGTATGAAACGGTTCTCATCAATTTGGATCAGCCCATTGTTTACACGTCCAATCGGGATTACTTGCGCAGCAGCATCCGGGTTCTGCAAAAGCAGGGCTATCCGCTGATCGGTCTGGACATACGCCTTGATTCAGAAATCCCAATCGGTAAAGGCATGTGCTCATCCAGTACCATGATTGTTGTTTTCATGAAAGCCTTATTGACCAGTATTGATCACCCTGACCAGCATGATCCACGCCGCATTGCCGAACTGGCATTTTGCGCGGAAGTTTTAGAATTCAACGAACCAGGTGGCAGAATGGACCATTACACATCGGCTTTAGGTGGTCTCGTGCATCTGGATTTTGGTGATGATTTTTACATAGAGCAGCTCCAGGTCCATTTGCCTGGCTGCTTTATCCTTTTTGACTCCCTTGAACAGAAAGACACAACACGTGTGTTAGCAGAATCGAAGCATCCAACACAAGAAGCCTTGAAACAGCTGATGGATTATGGCATTTCAAGCGTCCGCGATTTTTTCTCGGGAGATACGCTATTGCCGGAAAGTTTGGCTTTGTTGGATCATTTAGATGCTTTTCATCGGAAAAAACTACTGGCCAATATTGAAAATTACCGGATCCTTAAAGAAGGATTAACGATCCTTACCCAGGATCCGATTGATCCAGAAACATTTGGCCGGCTTCTTTCTTTGCATCATGCACAGCTGCGCGATGGGCTTGGTATCTCAACACCTGCTATTGAGTTTATCCTTGATGCGGCGCTGAAAGCAGGTGCCCTTGGCGGAAAAGTCAATGGTTCAGGCGGGGGTGGCTGCTGTTTTGTGTACGCCCAAAAAGAAAAAGCGGACCAGATTATGGATGCAGTCAGAGCACTCGGTTACCCGGCCCGTCTCCTGAAACAGGATGAAGGAGTCAAGCTTTGCAATGAGCCGGACTGGTTGTGATTGTCAGCTCCTGATACAAAACAGAAATATGGAAGGAACAAATGAGTCGGAAAAATCATCTGCTATCAAAAATACCAAATCTGAAAGTTGTCATCCTTGCTGCAGGGAAAGGGAAACGGCTTCACTCAGACGAGGCTGATCTTCCAAAGGTTCTGCGCCAGGTCTGTGGCCGCCCGTTATTGTCTTATGTCCTGGATCATGTTCCGTTTGTTGAACCTCGGGATATCATCATTGTTGTTGGCTATCAGGCAGAAAAAGTTTGTTCGGCCATGGGTCCAGCTTATCAGTATGTCCTGCAAAAAGAGCAGTTGGGAACAGGACATGCTGTTGCTGTTACTAAACCGCTCCTGCAAGACTTTACCGGAGATGTTCTGGTGATTTATGGGGATATGCCGCTGATGCGCGCTGAAACGTACCACAAACTTGTTCTGGCTCATCAAGCGGAGAAGTCGGATTGCACGCTTTTAACAGCGGTAACGGATCAATTCCCGGATTACGGGCGTATTTTACGTGATGAAAAAGGCCGGTTTGCCGGTATTGTCGAACAAAAAGACTGTACGCCGGAACAATTACTGATCGATGAAGTCAATCCAGGTGTTTATGTGTTTCGCTGTGAAGCCTTATTGTCTGCGTTGGATCACTTAAACTGTGAGAATGTTCAGGGTGAATACTACTTGACTGATGTGCCCTCCATCATGCTTCGCTCCGGCTTGCTTGTCAATACGGTGACCATCATAGGCGATGAA